>NZ_FYAV01000075.1:0-50089 GCF_900185745.1 Stappia sp. TSB10GB4
CCTCACCAAAAAAAATCAAACCAAACCAAAAAACCAATCCAAACCACCAAACCAACTTGGGGAAAACATACCCAACAAACACACAAACCAAAACAATATCAATTACATAACAATATGCACAGGAGAGAGGGCACGCCAACACCGGCCGCCTGGCGCCGCGCTCGAGCCCACCGCAAGGCGCCGATTTGCGGGAAATCGGCCTGGATCCGTCATCCCCCCGTCGCAGTCCGCGGCCAGTCTTGCAGGTCTTGCCCTCGCTGTTGCGGGCCTCTCCCGTCTCACCGCCCTTGTCGCCCGCCGATCTCCCCTCGTAAGGCGGGGACGCTGCGCGGCATCTGATCGCCGCCTCGCTGGCGCCTCGGGAGCCGCTCGCGGCCAGCGCCGCGCGGGTCGCTTGAATAGGGATTTCCTTGAACAGGGGGGCGTGCGTTCCCACATCAAACTCGTTCTCGAACACGAGAGGAGTGTAGATGAGCTACGGAACCGCAACCCATGCCAGTGGCCCGGCCAGTGGTCCGGCCGGCGGCCCCGCGGGGGCTACCTGCCGTCCGGCGATCCGTCCCGGCTGGTCGCCGGTGACGATCGGCCTGATGGTGCTCGGCTTCGTCGTCTTCTGGCCGCTCGGCCTGGCGATGCTGGCCTATATCCTGTGGGGCGACCGGCTTCCGGGTCTTGCGCGCGATGCGCGTGAGCAGTGGAACGCCAGCCCCCTCGCCCAGGGCCTGTCGTCCGGGCGCGGCTTTTCCGGCGTGCATCCGACCGGCAACGCCGCCTTCGACGACTACCGTGCCCGCGAATTGAAGCGGCTCGAGGAAGAGCGCGCCCGCATCGACGAGATGCGCGCCGAGTTCGACGCGTTCCTGCGGGAGCTGCGCCGAGCCCGCGACCAAGAAGAGTTCGACCGCTTCATGGCCGATCGCGGCCGCGGCCGCGGCCCGGCATCGCCGGAGGCCGGGACAGGGACACCGGAGGCGTAACGCCAGTCGGCCGACACCGCCGAACACGAAAAAAGCCCCGGAGCATCAAGCTCCGGGGCTTTTTCGTATCCCTGCCGCAAGAGGCGCGCTGGCGCGTCAGTTCGGCTTCTGCGCCGCCTGGGCCTGCGCCTGGGCGGCGTTCTGGCGATAGAGGGCGGCGAAATCGATCGGGTCGAGCATCAGGGGCGGGAAACCGCCATTGCGCGAGGCCTCCGCCAGGATGTTGCGGGCGAAGGGGAACAGCATGCGCGGGCACTCGATCAGCACGAAGGGGTGCAGGTGCTCCTCCGGCACGCCGACGATGCGGAACAGGCCGCCATAGACCAGCTCGATGGCGAAGACGGTCATCGCCGAGGTCCGGGCCGTGGCGGTCAGCGTCAGCACCACCTCGAACTGGTTCTCGCCCATCGGCTGGGCGCCGACATTGACGTTGATGTCGAGCTTGGGCTGCTCCTGCGGCTGCAGCGATCCCGGCGCGTTGGGGTTCTCGAAGGAGAGATCCTTGATGTACTGGGCGAGAATGCTCATGCCCGGTACAGCGCCGGCCTCGTTGCCCTGGCCAGCGGCCGCGTCGTTCGTGTCGCTCATGCGTCAGCTATCCTGTCTCGATGACATCCCATGCCGGCAAGGTCCGGCACATTCCGGCGCGGCCGTCCCCCGTCGCTGCAAAGGCCCGGCGCGCAAACTCGCAGCATCGGCTAGCATGGCAGGGCCGCGCTGCCAAGGGCTGATTGGCCGCCGCCGCGATCGGAGCGCCGCGGCCCGCACGCCAGCGGGAAGCAGCAGCGGGAGCGGGGTCTCCCGTATTTGACGCGGCACCGGCGGCGCGCCACAACAGGCATCCAGACCTTGCCCCGTCCCGGAGCGATCGCTCCAAGGATCACGCCAGAAGGATCATATGGACGATACCGACAGACCCGAACTCGGCTCCCCGCACCGGCGGCTGAAGCTGGATACGCTGGTGCGCCTGCGCTGGCTCGCCATCGGCGGGCAGACCGCCGCCCTCGTCGTCGTGCATTTCTATCTGGCCTATCCGCTGCCCCTGTCGCTGTGCGCGGCGCTGGTCGCCGCCTCGGCCTGGCTCAACATCTTCCTCAAGGTCCGCTCGCCGCAGTCGCAGCGCCTGTCGGAACGCTCCGCCGCCCTGCAACTGGCCTATGACCTGATGCAACTCGGCGGCCTGCTCTATCTCACCGGCGGCCTCGGCAATCCCTTCGCCTTCCTGCTGCTGGCCCCGGTGATGGTCTCGGCCGCCGGCCTGTCGGCCCGCAACACCATCTATCTCGGCCTGCTGGCCGCCGCCATCGCCACGCTGATCGCCGCCGTCCACCTGCCGCTGCCCTGGCCGGAAGGGCAGACGTTCCGCCTGCCGCCCGTCTATGCGATCGGCGTGTGGATCGCCCTGGTCTGTTCGCTGACTTTCATGAGCATCTATGCCTTCCGCGTCGCGGAGGAGGCCCGGCAATTGTCCGATGCGCTGATGGCCAGCGAGCTGGTGCTGGCGCGCGAGCAGCACCTGCATGCGCTCGACGGGCTGGCCGCTGCCGCCGCCCATGAACTCGGCACGCCGCTCGCCACGGTCTATCTGTCGGCCAAGGAACTGGCGCGCGATCTGGCCAATGAAAGGGATTTTCCCTCGCCCGAGATGCTCCGGGAGGAGATGGCGCTGATCCTGTCCCAGGCCGAGCGCTGCCGCGAGATCCTGTCGAAACTGTCCTCGCTGTCCGACGACCGCGACCAGCACTTCCGCGGAGAAAAGCTGTCGCATGTGCTCGACCAGGTGGCCGAGCCGGCCCGCGCGGCCGGCGCGCGGATCCGCATCGACGTGCAGGGCGAGGGCGGGGAGCCCGTCGCCCATCGCAATCCGGCGATCCATTACGGGCTCGGCAACCTGCTGGAAAACGCCGTCGACTTCGCCGACAGCACGGTGACGGTCACCGCCCGCTGGAGCGACAGCCAGGTCCTGCTGGAAATCGCCGACGACGGTCACGGCTTCACGCCCGATGTGATGTCGCGGCTCGGCGAGCCTTATGTGACCGCGCGCGGGGCGCGGGACGGCCGGCCGGGGCAGGGCCAGACCGGCGGCGGGCTCGGCCTCGGCTTCTTCATCGCCAAGACGCTGCTGGAGCGCACCGGCGCGGAGCTGCGCCTGCGCAACCGGCCGCCGCCGGAGCACGGGGCGGTGGTGCGCATCGCCTGGCCGCGCGACGGCCGCTCGCCCTGGCGGGCCGAGGCCGGGGCGGAGCCGGCGAGGCAGGCCGATTTGCCCTGAGCGGAAACGCACTTATAAAGGACAAAACAGGTCCGTCGGCGAGATTCGGGGCGGCAGAATGAACGGGACGATGGGATGAGTGAACAGTCAGGGGCGGACACTGTCGCACGGGGCAATCTGCTTATCGTCGACGACGACCGCCCGTTCCAGCAGCGGCTGGCGCGGGCGATGGAAAAGCGCGGCTTCACCACCGTGACCGCCGACAGCGTGCGCGAGGCGCTGGAAGCGCTGCAGAGCCTGGCGCCGGACTATGCGGTGGTCGACATGCGGCTGGAGGACGGCAGCGGCCTCGACGTGGTCGAGGCGATCCGCGCCCGCAAGCCGGAGGCGCGGGTGGTGATCCTCACCGGCTACGGCAATATCGCGACGGCGGTGACCGCGGTGAAGCTCGGCGCCGTCGATTATCTGGCGAAGCCCGCGGATGCGGACGACGTGCTCGCCGCCCTGCTGTCGGAGGGCGAGGAGAAGGCGCCGCCGCCGGAGAACCCGATGTCCGCCGACCGGGTGCGCTGGGAGCATATCCAGCGGGTCTACGAATTGTGCGACCGCAACGTGTCGGAAACCGCGCGCCGGCTCAACATGCATCGCCGCACGCTGCAGCGGATCCTCGCCAAGCGCGCGCCGCGCTGACCCCCGCGCCGGACTTCCCAAGCAGACCGGCAAAGCAGACCGGGCCTCAGATCAGGTCATAGCCGGTCGCGGCCCGGGCGTCGGGATCGTGCAGGTCGTGCAGCCGCAGGGCGGCGGACTGCGCGAAGCGCAGAAGCACCGCCTTGCGGGTCGCCGCCGGCAGACGGTGTTCGGGCGCCGGGCGCAGGATCTCGGCGGCAAAGCCGTCGGACAGGATGAGGCCGGCGTCTTGCGGAAAGACGTCCGCCGGCACCTCCGCATGGGTGGCGAAGAACAGCCGGTCACAATGCAGGCGGTAGTCCGGCCACTTGCTGTCGGCGCGCAGATCCGCCAGCGACGACTTCACCTCGACGATCCAGATCTCGCCCTTCGGGCCGACGGCGGCGATGTCGGCGCGCCGGCCCGATGCCAGCGTCAACTCGCCGATGCAGGCGAAGCGCAACTGCCGCAACAGGCGCGCCGCGCCGCGCCAGACCCGCAAGGCCGTTTCCGACTGCCGGCCGTCGACCAGCGGCTGGTCGAGCTGGATGCGCTGTCCGCTCATCTGCTCCAATCCCGTTCCTCTTTTGTTCGACCCGAACACTAGCCCCAGACAGCCGGGAAAGACAAGCCCGTTGCCGGCGCTCCGGCGACGGGGCGGTCGATGGACGCAAAAAGGGCCGCGGACAGTGCCCGCGGCCCCCGAGGATATATGGAGACGAGATCCAGCCGCTGCCGGCTCAGCGCCCTTCCAGGAAGCCCATGATGCGGCGGGCATCGCGCAGCACCGGGCCGGCGATCTCCGAGGCCCGGCCGGCGCCGTCGCGCAGCACCGCGTCGATATGGCCGGGATCGGCGAGCAGCCGGTTCATCTCGCCGGTCATCGGCGCCAGCTTGTCGACCGCCAGATCGGCCAGCGCCGGCTTGAACACCGAGAAGGGCTGGCCGGCGAAGTCCGACAGCACCGCGTCCTTGGACTTGGCCGAAAGCGCCGCATAGATGCCGACCAGGTTGGCCGCCTCGGGGCGCTCGGCAAGGCCGTCCATCTCGCTCGGCAGCGGCTCCGGATCGGTCTTGGCCTTGCGGATCTTCTTGGCGATCTCGTCGGCCGAATCGCGCAGGTTGATGCGCGACAGGTCGGACGGGTCCGACTTCGACATCTTCTTGGTGCCGTCGCGCAGGCTCATGATGCGGGTCGCGGGACCTGCGATCATCGGCTCGGTCAGCGGGAAGAACAGCTCGTCCGGCAGTTCCGGGCTCGGCGTCGGGTTGGCGATGCCGAGACCCAGTTCCTTGATCCGGTCGGCGAAGTCGTTGTTGAACTTCTGGGCGATGTCGCGGGTCAGCTCCAGATGCTGCTTCTGGTCGTCGCCCACCGGCACATGCGTCGCCCGATAGGCGAGGATGTCGGCGGCCATCAGCGTCGGATAGGCAAAGAGGCCGACCGAGGCGTTCTCCCGGTTCTTGCCGGCCTTCTCCTTGAACTGGGTCATGCGGCTCAGCCAGCCGATGCGCGCGATGCAGTTGAACAGCCAAGCAAGCTCCGCATGCTCGCGGACCTGGCTCTGGTTGAAGATGATTGCCTTCTTCGGGTCGATGCCTGCGGCGAGATAAGCGGCGGTCACCTCGCGCGTCGTTCCGGCGAGCAGCGCCGGATCGTGCTTGACGGTGATCGCGTGCAGGTCGACGACGCAATAGATCGCCGGCATCTCGTCCTGCAGCGGCACGAAACGGGCGATGGCGCCAAGATAATTGCCAAGATGCAGGTTGCCGGTCGGCTGGACGCCGGAAAACACGCGCGGCTGGAACTCACTCAACTGATTGTCCCCCAGTTTGGGCCTCGGAGTTTGGACCTCCGGTTGATCGGGATGCGGGCGCGGCCGGTGCCGGCGCGCGCCTGCGGGTTATGGCGAAGGCGGGGGCGCGGTGCAAGCGGCAAGGCGAGGGGCCGGCGCGCTTTCCCGGTGCCCTTTGGCGGACGCGCAACGCCGCGCCCCCGGCGCTGCCTGCGTCGAAACGCCCATTCGGCATATTCCCAATTCACGCAGGCGGATCGATCGGCTATAGACTGGAATAAGACTAATTTGCGAGCATTTGAAACCTCGTATGAATCGACGGATGCTGTCCGTCAGCACCAATACAAGGGTCCGGAGGCCGGAATGGATTACGAGAGCTTCTTTCGACACAAGATCGAAGGGCTGCACAAGGAAGGCCGTTACCGGGTTTTCGCGGATCTCGAGCGCCAGACCGGGAATTTTCCCCGGGCGACCCGCTACACGCGGGACGGCTCCCACGAGGTCGCCGTCTGGTGTTCCAACGACTATCTCGGCATGGGCCTGCATCCGGTCGTGACCGATGCGATGCACGAGGCGATCGAGCGCTGTGGCGCCGGTGCCGGCGGCACCCGCAACATCTCCGGCACCAACCACTATCACGTGCTGCTGGAGCGCGAGCTGGCCGACCTGCATGGCAAGGAGTCGGCCCTGCTGTTCACCTCCGGCTATGTGTCCAACTGGGCTGCGCTCGGCACGCTCGCCGCGCATCTGCCGGGCTGCGTGGTGCTGTCGGACGCGCTGAACCACGCCTCGATGATCGAGGGCATCCGCCATTCGCGCGCCGAAAAGCGGATCTGGAAGCACAATGACGTTGCCGACCTGGAGCGTCAGCTTGCCGAGATCGAGCCGGGCCGGCCGAAGCTCGTCGCCTTCGAATCCGTCTACTCGATGGATGGCGACATCGCGCCGATCAAGGAGATCTGCGACGTCGCCGAGAAATACGGCGCGATGACCTATCTCGACGAGGTGCATGCGGTCGGCCTGTATGGTCCGCGCGGCGGCGGCATCGCCGAGCGCGAGGGCCTGATGGACCGGCTGACGGTGATCGAGGGCACGCTCGGCAAGGCGTTCGGCGTGATGGGCGGCTATATCGCCGCCTCCGAGGCGCTGTGCGACTTCGTCCGCTCCTTCGCCTCCGGCTTCATCTTCACCACCGCGCTGCCGCCGGCGCTGGCGGCCGGCGCCCGCGCCTCGATCCAGTATCTCAAGTCGGCTGAGGGCGAGGTGCTGCGCACCCGCCACCGCAACCGGGTGGCGACGCTGCGGCGCAAGCTTGATGCCGCCGGCATCCCGCACATGCACAATCCCAGCCACATCGTTCCGGTGATGGTGAAGGACCCGGTCAAGTGCAAGATGATCTCGGACATCCTGCTCGACAATTACGGGATCTACATCCAGCCGATCAACTATCCGACGGTGCCGAAGGGGCTGGAGCGGCTGCGCATCACCCCCTCGCCGCTGCACAGCGACGGCGACATCGACCATCTGGTGCGCTCGATCGAGTCGCTGTGGTCGCAGTGTGCGCTGGCCCGGGCGGTCGCCTGACCCTACAGGCCATCCCATCCGGTCTTTCGCCCGATCTTCCGCAACAGCTTCGCAACGCGCCGGCCCCGCCGGCGCGTTTTGCGTTGATGCACGACGCCGGCGCGTCTCAGCGGGCCGAATAGCGGGGCATGTGGGCGCAGGCCGGCCAGGCCTCGGCAAAGGCGTCATAGACCAGCATCGGGCCGCTGGCGGCGAGCCTGTCGGGATGCCGCTGCGCATGCTCCACGAGGATGCGCCGCAAGCCGTTGGCATCGACCCCCGGCGGCACGCAGTTGGCGCGCCCGAGCAGGAAGGCATCGAGCGTGCCCTGCAGATAGCCAAGGCAGAAGGTCACGGCGACCGGGCTGGTTTCGGGGTCGGCCTTGCAGATGGTGGCGATCTGGCTCGCGCTCTGCCAGCCCTCCGCCGACCCCGGCGCGGCGGTGGCCAAGGCCCCCGCGAGGGCGCAAAGACAGGCGCCGGCAACGGCTGCCGCCCTGGCGCGCAGCGCCGACATGGCGGAACCGCCTCCCCCTGACGGGCGGATGCGGGCCGTCCCTGCCGCTGCGATCAGGCCGCCTTCCATTCTCGCTCGCGCTTTGCCGGTTGCCATTGGGCAATCATCCGGCGAGTCGGATCGAAGGACAAGAGGCGCGGCGAGGACCGCTGGTCACACCCAGCGGAACACCGCCACCGCATAGGCCACGGCGATCGCCAGCGGCACCCACAGGTCGGGGCCGACCAGTCCGAGCCAGGCCAGGAAGATGAAGGCGCTGCCGAGCAGCGAGATGAACAGCCGGTCGCCGCGCGTCGTGTCCAGTCCGAGAACGCCGTGCCGCGGCCCGCCGCCGGGCGAGACATATTCCCAGACGGACATGGCGACGAAGCACAGGCCGATGAAGATGAAGAAGGCGGCGGTCGGCCCGGTCCAGGCCATCCAGCTCAATCCCATGACGTGTCTCCCCTTGGCCTGCCGCTACACCCGGCCGAGCGCGAAGCCCTTGGCGATGTAGTTGCGGACGAAATAGATGACGAAGGCCCCCGGAATGATGGTCAGCGTTCCCGCCGCCGCCAGCAGGCCGAGTTCGTAGCCCGATGTGCTCGCCGTTCGGGTCATGGTCGCGGCGATCGGCTTGGCGGCGACCGAGGTCAGCGTCTTGGCCAGCAGCAGTTCCACCCAGGAGAACATGAAGCAGAAGAAGGCGGCGACGCCGATGCCGGCGGCGATGGTCGGCACGAAGATCTTCAGGAAGAACGACCAGAAGGAGTGGCCGTCGACATAGGCGGTCTCGTCCAGCTCCTTCGGCACGCCCGACATGAAGCCCTCCAGAATCCAGACCGCCAGCGGGATGTTGAACAGCGTATGCGCCAGCGCCACCGCGATCGGCGTGTCGAACAGGCCGATCGCCGAATAGAGCTGGAAGAACGGCAGCGCGAAGACCGCCGGCGGCGCCATGCGGTTGGTCAGCAGCCAGAAGAACAGGTGCTTGTCGCCGAGGAAGCGGTAGCGCGAGAAGGCATAGGCGGCCGGCAGGGCGACCGTCACCGAGATCGCCGTGTTGATCAGCACATAGATCAGCGAGTTGACATAGCCCATGTACCAGGTCGGATCGGTGAGGATCTTGACGTAGTTCTCGACGGTGAAATCATTGGGAAACAGCGTGAAGCTGCCCAGGATCTCGTTCGTCGTCTTGAACGACATGTTGACGAGCCAGTAGATCGGCAGCATCAGGAAGATGATGTAGAGGATCGGGACGAGAGCCTTGGTCTTGTTCATCGGTGAGCCTCCTCACTGCTGCTCGTTGCGCATCATCAGGGTGTAGAACACCCAGCTCAGCAACAGGATGATCAGGAAGTAGATCAGCGACATCGCCGCCGCCGGGCCGAGGTCGAACTGGCCGAGGGCGATCTTGACGAGGTCGATCGACAGCAGCGTCGTCGCGTTGCCGGGTCCCCCGCCGGTCAGCACCGACAGTTCCGTGTAGATCATGAAACTGTCCATGAAGCGCAGCAGCACGGCGATGGTCAGCACCCGCTTCATCTTCGGCAACTGGATGTAGCGGAAGATGGCAAACGAGCTCGCCCCGTCGATCCTTGCGGCCTGGTAATAGGCGTCGGGGATCGAGACGAGACCGGCATAGGCGAGCAGCACCACCAGCGACGTCCAGTGCCAGACATCCATCAGGATCAGCGTGAACCAGGCATCGCCCGGCTGGCGGGTGAAATTGTAGTTGAAGCCGAGCGCGTTGAGGCTGCGGCCGAGCAGGCCGATATCGGGCAGGGCGAAGATGTTCCACATGGCGCCGACCACATTCCACGGAATGAGCAGCGGCAGCGCCATCAGCACCAGGCAGACCGGCACCCACGGTCCCTTGCGCGGCATGGCGAGCGCGATGGCAACGCCGAGCGGGATCTCGATGGCGAGGATGGTGAAGGTGAAGATCAACTGCCGGCCGAGCGCGTTGTGAAACCGCTCCGACTGCAGCACCTGCTCGAACCAGGTGACGCCGGCCCAGAAGAACACGTTGTCGCCGAACGTTTCCTGGACGGAATAGTTGACGACGGTCATCAGCGGAATGATGGCGTTGAAGGCAACCAGCGCCACCACCGGAAGGACGAAGAACCACGCCCTGTTGTCATGCGTCTTGTTCATCTAGAGCCCTTTCGGCCAATTCGAAGTCAATTCTGCTTCTCGATTGGAGCGGCGATCCGGCGTCGAAACGGTCGCCGCGCGATGCCGTCGCATCGGGCAAGACCGGTTCGGCGTTGGGCGCCCGCCAATCGGAAGCCCTGCGGAACGGGCGATTTTGCGCCAACTCCGGCGCAAAGCCCCTTGTCCGTATCCAGATACGGCCTGCGTGTCTTTGCTTGACCTTGTCACAAAATCGCTCCGTCAGAATGGCTCCGAATTGGCCGAAAGGGCTCTGGAACCCTCCCGCCCCCTCAGTTCACGATCCAGCCGTCGCGATAGACCGCGGTGCGCTCCGGATCGAAGCGCAGCAGGGCGCTTTCGCCCGGGATCGCGACCCCTTCCGGCACCAGCAGCTTGACCCTGTGCCCCTGCGCCTGCGCCTCGACGATGCTGAAGCGGCCGGCATCGCTGACCTTGACGACGCGGGCCGGCAGTCCCTCGCCGCCGCCCTCCGGCGCGAAGCGGACGAATTCCGGCCGCACGCCCACCTCCAGCCGGCCGCTGCCGGTCGCGGCGGCCGGCGGGCAGTCGGCAACGGGCGTGCCGGCGACCACGGCCTTGCCGCCGGCGACCTCGCAGGGCAGCACGTTCATGCCCGGCGAGCCGATGAAGTGACCGACAAACGTGTGCTGCGGCCGCTCGAACAGCTCGACCGGCGTGCCGATCTGCACCACCTCGCCCTGGTTCATCACCACCACCTTGTCGGCGAAGGTCAGCGCCTCGGTCTGGTCGTGGGTGACGTAGATCATCGTCGTGCGCACCCGCTGGTGCAGTTCCTTGAGCTTGGAGCGGAGCTGCCATTTCAGATGCGGATCGATCACCGTCAGCGGCTCGTCGAACATGATCGCGTTGACATCCGAGCGCACCAGGCCGCGGCCGAGCGAGATCTTCTGCTTGCCGTCGGCGGTCAGCCCGGCGGCGCGCCGGCCGAGCATGTGGGTGAGGTCGATCATGCCGGCGATCTCGCGCACCCTGGCATCGACCTCGGGCTCGGCGACGCCGCGGTTGCGCAGCGGGAAGGCGAGATTGTCGTAGACGGTCATCGTGTCGTAGACGACCGGAAACTGGAACACCTGGGCGATGTGCCGGCGGTCCGGCGGCAGGGCGGTGACGTCCTCGCCGTCGAACAGCACCCGCCCTTCCGTCGGCCGCAGCAGGCCGGAAATGATCGACAGCAGCGTGGTCTTGCCGCAGCCCGACGGGCCGAGCAGCGCATAGGCGCCGCCATCCTCCCATTCCAGGTCGAGGCGCTTCAGCGCCCAGTCGCCGTCGGAGGCCGGTGCCGGACCGTAGGCATGTCGCAGGGCGTCGAGTACGATTCGTGCCATGTCGCTGTTCTCCTAGAGCCGGCGGCCGGCGCCGTCGAAGACCAGCGCCTTCGACATGTCGGCATAGAGCCGCTGCCGCGTGCCGACCTCGAAGGGATGGATGCCATGCGCCTGCGACACCCAGGTCCGCTCGTGGAAGGTGAAATGGATGATGCTCTCCGAGCCGGAGAGTTCGGTCACCAGCACGTCGCCCTCGATGGCCACCGGCTGGGCGCCCTCCGGGGCGGGGCTGACGTGATGCGGGCGCACGCCCAGCGTATAGGCCCCGTCGGCGAGGCCGGCATGGCCGGCCGGCACCGGAAAGCTGCCGCCGTCGGCCAGGCGGAAGTCGCCGCCCGCCTTGGTCACCGATGCCGTGTTGATCGGCGGGTCGGAGAAGACCTGGGCGCTGGTGAGGTCGAGCGGGCTGCGATAGACCTCGCCCGTCGGGCCGAACTGCACCACCCGGCCCTCGAACAGGCAGGCGGTATGCCCGCCGAACAGCAGCGCCTCGACCGGCTCGGTCGTCGCATAGACGACGATGCAGTCGCGATTGGCGAAGAGGCGGGGCAGTTCGTCGCGCAGCTCCTCGCGCAGCTTGAAGTCGAGATTGGCGAGCGGCTCGTCGAGCAGCACCAGATCGGCGTCCTTGACCAGCGCCCGCGCCATCGCCGTGCGCTGCTGCTGGCCGCCGGAAAGTTCGGACGGCCGCCGGCCGAGCATCGGCGTCAGCCGCAGCAGCTCGGCGAAGGTGCCGACCCGGCGCTTGATCTCGTCGTCCGGCAACCGCGCCACCTTGAGCGGCGAGGCGATGTTCTCGTAGACGGTCATGTTCGGATAGTTGATGAACTGCTGGTAGACCATCGAGACGTTGCGGTTGCGCACCGACACGCCGGTGACGTCGCGGCCGGCGAAATGAACCTCGCCGGAGGTCGGCCGCTCAAGGCCCGCCATCAGCTTCATCAAGGTGGTCTTGCCGGCCAGCGTCGTGCCGAGCAGGACGTTGAAACTGCCGGGCTCGCAGACGAGATCGGTCGGGTGAATATGTGTCTCGGCACCGACGCGCAGGCTCACGCGCCTCAATTCAAGGGACATCTCGGTCGCCTTCATGCAAGGGTCGATGGGCAGTCTCTCGGGGCCGGGCCGGATCCAGGCCGGGTCCAGGCCGGATCCAGGCCGGATCCAGGAATGCCGGCGTTCCGCCAGCCCGCAGCGTTCGGCCGCCGCACGGCCTGTCCCGACAGGACGTGGCCGCGGCCCGCGACCATGCCGGGAGGCCCGGCCTTCCCGCATCCGCGACCGGTGCCGGGCAGGCGGCCCGGGACCTGTCCCGGACCGCCGCTCGCGTGAGCCGAAAGGCTCAGTTCTCTGCCCAGCGCTTGACCAGTTCGTCGTAGTTGACGGTCTCGCCCTGCGGCTTCTCGTTGTCGAGCTTGGCCTTGGCGCCGCCCTTGCCGATCCACTCGGACGGGTCCTTCGGCTCGTTGATGCGCGGGCCGCAACCGCCATAGGTGTTGTTGGCCTCGTCGGCACGCTGCATGCGGATCATGATCGTGTCCATCTCGTCGGCGAGACGGTCCATGGCCTCCTGCGGCGTGAACGCACCCGAGTTCACGTCACCGATCTGCTGCCACCACAACTGGGCGAGCTTGGGATAGTCCGGCACGTTGATGCCGGTCGGCGTCCACTTGTCCCGCTCGGGCGAGCGATAGAACTCGACCACGCCGCCGAGCTTCGACGCACGCTCGGAGAAGGACTCATGCCGGATCGAGCTGTCGCGGATGAAGGTGAGACCGACATGGCTCTTCTTCAGGTCGACGGTCTTGGAGACGACGAACTGGGCATAGAGCCAGGCCGCCTTGGCGCGGTCGGTCGGCGTCGACTTGAGGATCGTCCAGGAACCGACGTCCTGATAGCCGACCTTCATGCCCTCTTCCCAATAGGGACCGTGCGGGCTCGGAGCGGCGCGCCACAGCGGCATGCCCTCGTCGTCGACCGTGTTGTTGCCCTCGGCCTTGGACTTGACCATCTCGGCCAGGAAGGCCGTGTACCAGAAGATCTGCTGGGCGACATTGCCCTGGCTGAGCGCCGGCAGCGACTGGTAGAAGTCGTAGTCGGCCGCGCCCGGAGGCGCGTATTTGCGCAGCCACTCGTCCCATTTGGCGATGGCGTAGACGGCGGCCGGGCCGTTGGTCGCGCCGCCGCGGGCGACCGACGCACCCGACGGGTTGCACGAGCCTTCCTCCATGCGGATGCCCCATTCGTCGATGGGACGGCCGTTGGGCAGGCCGGGCGAGCCGGCACCGGCCATCGACAGCCAGGCGTCGGTCATGCGCCAGCCGAGATCGGGGGCGCGCTTGCCGTAGTCCATGTGGCCGTAGATCCGGACGCCGTCGATCTCCTTGACGTCCTCGGAGAAGAACTCGGCGATGTCCTCATAGGCCGACCAGTTGATCGGCACGCCGAGATCGTAGCCGTATTTCTCCTTGAACCGGGCCTGCAGGTCCTCGCGGTCGAACCAGTCCTTGCGGAACCAGTAGAGATTGGCGAACTGCTGGTCCGGGAGCTGGTAGAGATCGCCGTCCGGGCCGGTGGTGAAGGCAAGACCCATGAAGTCGCCGAGATCGAGCGTCGGCAGGGTGACGTCCTTGGCCTCGCCGGCCATCCATTCGGTCAGGTTCACGGCCTGCTGCAGGCGCGAATGCGTGCCGATCAGGTCGGAATCGTTGACATAGGCATCGTAGAGATTGCGATTGGTCTGCATCTGGGTCTGCACCGCCTGGACGACCTCGCCCTCGCCCAGGATCTGGTGGTTGACCTTGATGCCGGTGATTTCCTCGAAGGCTTTCGCAAGAACCCTCGATTCATACTCGTGTGTCGGAATACCTTCCGACAGCACGTTGATCTCCATCCCGCGGAACGGTTCGGCCGCCTGGATGAACCAGTTCATTTCCTCGATCTGCTGGTCCTTGGTCAGGGCGGAGGGCTGGAACTCGGTCTCGATCCAGCGCAACGCCTCTTCGGGACCGGCAAAAGCCGAACCCGCGCCAGCCATCAGCGCGACGGCCGCAACAGCCGTCAGCATCTTGTATCTCATGTGCAGTCCTCCCTTGCACGTCTGCAATATGACTATCAAACGAAAAAAAATGAACGTCAACTCGAAAATCGACTTGCCATTCCTTGCTCTCAAGAGGCAAAATTTGTCTGCTTCCGACAGAATGTTGCAGGTGCGAACGAGACCCGCCTAAGACCCGCGCCATATCGAAAAAAAACGAAAGATCACCCATGGAGCCCGTAACCCCCCGGCAGAGCGAGATTCTCGACCGCGCGCGACGCGTCGGACGGGTCGATGTGGATGGGCTTGCGGCGGACTTCGACGTCACGCCGCAGACCATTCGCAAGGACCTTAACGACCTGTGCGAGCGCGGCATGTTGCAGCGCGTGCATGGCGGCGCCGTGCTGCCCTCGGGCATCGCCAACTATGCCTATGACGCAAG
The DNA here is from genome assembly GCF_900185745.1 of Stappia sp. TSB10GB4. Classification (NCBI taxonomy): domain Bacteria; kingdom Pseudomonadati; phylum Pseudomonadota; class Alphaproteobacteria; order Hyphomicrobiales; family Stappiaceae; genus Stappia; species Stappia sp. TSB10GB4. The sequence continues at coordinate 14,714 of NZ_FYAV01000075.1, forward strand.
GCGCCAGCTCGCGGCCGAGGAGAAGCGGCGGATCGGCCTGCGCGCCGCCAGCCTCATTCCCGACAATGCCTCGATCATGCTGAACATCGGCACCACCACCGAACAGGTGGCCCGCGCCCTGCGCCAGCATGACGGCATCATGGCGATCACCAACAACATCAATGTCGCCAACATCTTGCGGGCGGCCCCCGCCGTCGAGGTGATCATCGCCGGCGGCCAGGTGCGCGCCTCGGACGGCGGCATCGTCGGCGAGGCGGCGGCCGACTTCATCCGCCAGTTCAAGGTCGACTATGCGTTGATCGGCGCCTCGGCGATCGACCCGGACGGGACGATCTTCGACTACGACTTCCGCGAGGTGCGTGTCGCCCGCGAGATCATCACCCATGCGCGGCAGACGATCCTCGTCGCCGACAACATGAAATTCGAGCGCAGCGCTCCGGTGCGCATCGCCCACATGTCGCAGATCGACATCTTCGTCACCGACAAGGCCCCGCCCGAGCCGGTGATGGAGATCTGCCGCGAGCATGGCGTGCGCGTCGAGATCGCCGGAGACGGGGACCCCGACGCCGGCGGCGCGGAGCCCGAGGACGGCCGGGGAGGCCACAGGAAATGACTGCAGCGACGCAAGCGGCGGAGTTCGATATCCTGGTCATCGGCGGCGGCATCAACGGCTGCGGCATCGCCCGCGACGCGGTCGGGCGGGGCTATTCCGTCTGCCTTGCCGAGATGAACGATCTCGCCAGCGGCACCTCGTCCTGGTCGACCAAGCTGATCCATGGCGGGTTGCGCTACCTGGAGCATTACGAGTTCCGCCTGGTGCGCGAGGCGCTCAGCGAACGCGAGCTCCTGTGGGCCAACGCACCGCACATCATCCGCCCCTTGCGCTTCGTGCTGCCGCACCAGAAGGGCCTGCGGCCGCGCTGGATGCTGCGCCTCGGCCTGTTCCTCTACGACCACCTGGGGGGCCGCAAGCTGCTGCCGGCAACCCGGACGCTGAACCTTGCGAACGACCCGGCCGGCAGGCCGCTGAAGGACGGGTTCGGCACCGGCTTCGAATATTCCGACTGCTGGGTGGACGATGCAAGGCTGGTGGTGCTCAACGCCCGCGACGCCGCCGACCGGGGGGCTCAGGTCCACACGCGTACCGAGGTGGTGGCGCTGGAGCGCGAGGGCGACATCTGGCGCGCCACCCTCAAGGACCGGGAGAGCGGCGCGACCCGCTCGGTCACCGCCCGGCTTGCCGTCAACGCCGCCGGGCCCTGGGTCGACCGGGTGCTGAAGGGCGCGTTGAAGCGCAACGACACCCACAATGTCCGGCTGGTGCAGGGCAGCCATATCGTGGTGCGCAAGCTGTTCGACCACGACCGCGCCTATATCTTCCAGAACGGCGACGGGCGCATCGTCTTCGCCATTCCCTACGAGCAGGATTTCACCCTGATCGGCACCACCGACCGCGACTACGAGGGCGATCCGGCCGACGTCGCCGCGACGGAGGAGGAGATCGTCTACCTGACCGAGGCGGCGAGCGAGTATTTCCGCAAGCCGATCACCCGCGGCGACGTGGTGTGGACCTATTCGGGCGTGCGGCCGCTGTTCGACGACGGCGCCTCCAAGGCGCAGGAGGCGACCCGCGACTATGTCCTGAAGCTCGACGAGGGCGGGCGCCGCGACGGCGCGGCATTGATCAACATTTTCGGCGGCAAGATCACCACCTATCGGCGCCTGGCTCTCTCCGTGCTGGAGATGATCGAGAAGGCGCTCGGCGCCAAGGGACCGGACTGGACGGCGACGGCCTTGCTGCCGGGCGGCGACTTCCCGACCACCGGGCTTGCCGACCTCGAAGCCGCTCTTGCACGCGACTTCGCCTTCCTGCCGCGGCCACTGGTTGCCCGCCTCGCCCGCAGCTACGGCACCAGGGCGCGCGACCTGCTGGCCGGCGCGACCTCGATCGACGACCTCGGACCGCATTTCGGCGCCGATCTTTACGGCCGCGAGGTCGCCTATCTGATGCAGCACGAATGGGCGCGGCGCGCCGAGGACGTGCTGTGGCGGCGCAGCAAGCTGGGCCTGCGGGTCTCTGCAGAACAGGCGCAGGCGCTGGAGGCCTGGATGGCCGGGCGCCTCGACACCGCCGCCCCGGCCGAACGCAACCAGGGCGCCTGAAGCCAGAGCACCCGAAGCCGGGGCTTGCACCGAAACGCAAACCGCCGGACGGAGAGCCCGTCCGGCGGTCTTTTCTTGCGAGGAAAGCGCCTGCCCCGAAAAACAGGACCGAGGAGCGGAGCTGATGAATCAGAGCTGGTCGGTCACCACGGTGGTGGTCGCGCCGACCGGCTCCTTGGTGATCACCGGGTCGGAGCCGCCGCTCAGCAGCGTGTTGACCGTGCGCTGGTAGTCTTCCATGTCCAGCCGGCCGTCGGAGCCTTCCGTCAGCTTGTTGATCTCGCGGACCATGCGCTTCTGGTGGTTCTCGGTCTGGGCGCCGGTGGCGTCGTTCTCCAGCACGATCTCCGCCGCCTCGTCCGGGTTCTCGCGGGCATAGTCCCAGCCCTTCATGGTGGCGCGGACGAAGCGGGCCATCTTGTCGACGAAGGCCGGGTCGGAGAGCTTGTCCTCCATCACATAGAGCCCGTCCTCCAGCGTCGCGACGCCCTGCTCCTCATACTTGAAGACCACGAGATCGCTTTCGGCGATGCCGGCGTCGATCACCTGCCAGTATTCGTTGTAGGTCATGGTCGAGATGCAGTCGGCCTGCTTCTGCAGCAGCGGATCGACGTTGAAGCCCTGCTTCAGCACGGTGACGCCGTTCGGCCCGCCATCGGTCGGGATGCCGAGCTTGCTCATCCAGGACAGGAACGGATACTCGTTGCCGAAGAACCAGACGCCGAGCGTGCGGCCGCGGAAGTCCTCCGGCTTGGTGATGCCGGTCTCCTTCAGGCAGGTCAGCATCATGCCCGACGCCTTGAACGGCTGGGCGATGTTGACCAGCGGCACGCCGCGCTCGCGGCTGGCGAGCGCCGCCGGCATCCAGTCGATGATCACGTCGGCGCCGCCGCCGGCGATCACCTGCGGCGGGGCGATGTCCGGCCCGCCGGGCTTGATCGTGACGTTGAGCCCCTCTTCCTCGTAGAAGCCCTTGTCCTTGGCGACGTAATAGCCGGCGAACTGGCCCTGCGTGACCCATTTGAGCTGCAGCGTGACGTCGTCGGCCGCCTGCGCGGGACCGAATGCCAAGGCAAACGCGGCGGCGGCTAGCAAAGTCTTCCTCATTTCCTGCTCCCTCTGGTGATGCAGCCGTCGTCCGTTATCGCCGGACTGACGGATGCCAAAACGTGACCGCCCGCTCCGCGAGGGTCACCAAGCCGTAGAACAGCGACCCCGCAAGCGCGGCGACGGCGATCGAAGCCCAGACCATGTCGATGTTCATCCGCCCCACCTCGGTGGAGATGCGGAAGCCCATGCCGACGATCGGCGTGCCGAAGAATTCGGCAACAATGGCCCCGATCAGCGCCAGCGTCGAGTTGATTTTCAGGGCATTGAAAACGAAGGGCATGGCCATCGGCAGCCGCATCTTGAGCAGCGTCTGCGGATAGTTTGCCGCGTAAGTGTGCATCAGGTCGAGCTGCATGCGGTCGGCGGCGGCAAGCCCCGTCACCGTGTTCACCAACATCGGGAAGAAGGTCATGATGACGACGACCGCCGCCTTGGACGGCCAGTCGAAGCCGAACCACATGACCATGATCGGGGCGACGCCGATGATCGGCAGGGCCGAGACGAGATTGCCGATCGGCAGCAGGCCGCGCCGCAGGAACGGCACCCGGTCGACCAGGATGGCGACCAGGAAGCCGGCGCCGCAGCCCAGGGCATAGCCGATGAGAACCCCCTTCAGGAAGGTCTGGCGGAAGTCGGCCCACAGCACCTCGGGCGAGGCGAGGAGCCGCACCCAGATGTCGGAGGGCGGCGGCAGCAGCACCTTGGGCACGGCAAAGCCGACCACCAGCACCTGCCACAGGATCAGCAGCCAGGCGCCGAAGGTCAGCGGGATGGCGAGCGCGATGGCGCGGCCCCACAGCGGCTGCCGGGGCTTCAGCCCGGCCATTTCCTCCACCGACAGCCAGGCGATGGCCCAGGCGACGACGACGAGGGCCCAGAAGCCGGATCCCGCCTGGCCCGGATGGCCGGCGATCAGCGAGATCAGCGCGAAGGCCATGGCATAGGAGACGGCCGCGAGCAGGCCGGCGGCCCGCGGCCCGCGCAGCAGGCACAGGCGATAGGGCGCCAGCACGACCACCGCGGCAAGCGTCGCCGCCGCCAGCAGCGGAAAGGCAAGCAGCCCGAGTTGCAGCGTGTCGGAGGCGATCACCGGCATCATCGTCGCGACCAGGGCGAGGGCGAGCGCCAGCGACGACAGCACGGTTCTCACCGCGCCGAGCCGGCGCGGCCGCGGCGCCGGTGCGGGGGGCGTCCCCTCCCGCGCGCTCATGGCCGCATCCCCATGCGCTTCAGCGCCAGCCGCTCGGCGACGCCGATCAGCGCCACGAGCGTTGCCGCCAGCACGGCGGCGGCGATCAGCGCCGACCAGATCTGCACCGTCTGGCCGTAATAGGAGCCCGACAGCAGGCGGGCGCCGAGGCCGGCGACCGCACCGGTCGGCAGCTCGCCGACGATGGCGCCGACAAGGCTTGCGGCAACGCCGACCTTCATCGAGGCGAAGAGATAGGGCATCGCCGAGGGCAGGCGCAGCTTCCACAGCGCCTGGGCGGGCGAGGCCGAATAGGTCTTCATCAGGTCCATCTGGATCGCCTCGGGCGAGCGCAGGCCCTTCACCATGCCGACCGTCACCGGGAAGAACGAGAGATAGGTCGAGATCATCGCCTTCGGCAGCAGGCCGGAAATGCCGATGGCGTTCAGCACCACGATGATCATCGGCGCGATGGCGAGGATCGGGATCGTCTGCGACGAGATCACCCAGGGCATCAGGCTCTTGTCGAGAACCCGGCTGTGCACGACCAGGATCGCAAGGCCGATGCCGAGGGCGGTGCCGAGCACGAAGCCGAGCAGGGTCGAGGACAGGGTGATGCCGCCGTGATAGACGAGGCTGCGCTTGGAGGTCACCGCCTTGTTGGCGGTGGTGTCCCACAGCTCCACCGCCACCTGGTGCGGGGCGGGCAGCACGGGCCGGTCCTGCGACAGCGTGTCGGTGACGAGCTGCGCCAGCGGTGCATCCTCCACTCCGCCGCGCTTGTACATGTCGCGCTGGAACGGCGCGTTGAGCATCACCGCCGCCAGGTACCAGACGGCGAGGATCGCCGCGACGACCACCAACACCGGCCCGGCGGTGCCCTGCATCAGGCCGGCGAAGGGCGAGCGGGCGGGCGGCGCCGTTAAGGCCTCAGTCGTCATAGCTGTGCCCCGCCCGCAGCCCCTCGCGCACCCGGTGGGCGATTTTCAGGAATTCCGGCGTCTCGCGGATGTCGAGCGTGCGCTCGCGCGGCAGGTCGCTCTCGATCACGTCGTAGATGCGGCCCGGACGCGGGCACAGCACCACGATCTTGGTCGACAGGAACACCGCTTCGGGGATCGAGTGGGTGACGAAGACCACCGTCTTGCGGGTCTTCGCCCACAGTTTCAGCAATTGCTCGTTGAGGTGGTCGCGGACGATCTCGTCGAGCGCGCCAAAGGGCTCGTCCATCAAGAGCAGGTCGGGATCGAAGGACAGCGCGCGGGCGATGGAGGCGCGCTGCTGCATGCCGCCCGACAGTTGCCAGGGATATTTGCGCTCGAAGCCGGAGAGATTCACCAGCTCCATGTTGCGGCGGATGCGCTCCTCGCGCTCTCCCTTCGCGAAACCCATGATCTCCAGCGGCAGGGCGATGTTGTCGGCGATGGTCCGCCAGGGATAGAGCGCGGCGGCCTGGAAGACATAGCCATAGGCGCGCTTCAACCGCGCCTCCTCCGGGCTCATGCCGTTGACGCTGATCGTGCCGCCGGTCGGCGCCTCCAGATCGGCGATCACCCGCAGCAACGTGGTCTTGCCGCAGCCGGACGGGCCGATCAGCGAGACAAAATCGCCCTCGCCGATCGAAAGATCGATGTCCGACAGGGCATGCACCGGACCGTCATTGGTCTCGAAGGTCAGCGACAGGTTCTCGATGTCGATCACGCTGCGCTCCGGCCCGGTCATCCTTGCGTCCCCTGTCGCCCTCACGGCGTCCTTGCTTGCATCTGTCGCGATCATGACCGGACTTGCGGCTCCCTGCATCCATCTCGATCCGCGAACACGGCGCCCGCCGCGTCCGTGCCCATCGCCCCGCACCCGCCCGCCCGGCTCATGGCGCGCAGCGCATCAACGGTCCCCATGTCATCCCGTCGGGAAAGGCGACGAGATAGCCCTCGCCCTCCCGCCGCAGGGTGAGGGTGAAGGGCGTCACCTCCTCCTCGCCTTCCTCGTGGCACTGCGCGAGGATCTCCAGGCCGTTCGCCCGCATCCGCCGCTCCGGCGAAAAGGCGCAGTAGGAGACGGCGGTGGAAATGCCCTCGTCGTCCATCAGGAAGAAGAAGTCGGCGCCCGTCACCGCTCCCCCCTCCGCCCCCTCGGCCGCCCCCTCGGCCGTCAAAGCGCAGCCCTCCGCATCGCCGTAGCGCCCCTCGATCGCCGTCGTGTCGGCGGCGGCCGGCGCTACGGCAAGCAGCAGAGCCAGAAAGGGCAGCAACCGGATGGCCATCTCGCCCCTCACACGCCGCTTGCCGGAATGCCGGAGCGCTCCACCTTGCGCGGCGAGGTCAGCTCCTTCCAGGTCGACAGCGCCGCGTTGACCGCCTGGAACGGCGGGCGGGCGACGAACTTGCCGTGACCCTCGCGCGTCTTGATCGCGCCGTCCTCGATGGCGACTTCGCCGCGGGTCAGGGTGAAGCGCGGCAGGCCCTTCACCTTTTTGCCCTCGAACACGTTGTAGTCGATGGCCGACTGCTGGGTCGCGGCGGAAATCGTCTTTTCCTTCTGCGGATCCCAGACCACCAGATCGGCATCGGCGCCGACCAGGATCGCGCCCTTCTTCGGGTACATGTTGAGGATCTTGGCGATGTTGGTCGAGGTCACGGCGACGAATTCGTTCATGGTCAGCCGGCCGGTGGCGACGCCATGGGTCCACAGCATCGGCAAGCGGTCCTCGAGCCCGCCGGTGCCGTTGGGGATCTTGGTGAAGTCGCCGAGCCCGGTGCGCTTCTGCTGTGTGGTGAAGGCGCAGTGGTCGGTCGCCACCACCTGCAGCGTGCCCGCCTGCAGGCCGGCCCACAGGCTGTCCTGGTGCTTCTTGTCGCGGAAGGGCGGCGACATCACGCGGCGCGCCGCATGGTCCCAGTCGGGATGGCGATACTCGCTCTCGTCGAGCGTCAGGTGCTGGATCAGCGGCTCGCCATAGCAGCGGATGCCGTTCTGCTTGGCCCGGCGGATCGCCTCATGCGCCTGTTCGCAGGACGTGTGCACCACGTAGAGCGGCACGCCGGCCATGTCGGCGATCATGATGGCGCGGTTGGTCGCCTCGCCCTCCACCTCCGCCGGGCGCGAATAGGCATGGGCCTCCGGCCCGTCATTGCCCTCGGCCATCAGCTTCGCCTGCAACTGGGCGACCACATCGCCGTTTTCCGCATGCACCATCGGCAGGGCGCCGAGCTCGGCGCAGCGCTGGAACGAGGCGAACATCTCGTCGTCGTCCACCATCAGCGCGCCCTTGTAGGCCATGAAATGCTTGAAGCTGTTGATGCCCTTGTCGCGCACCACCGCTTCCATGTCGTTGAACACCTGCTCGCCCCACCAGGTGATCGCCATGTGGAAGGAGTAGTCGCAATTGGCCCTGGTCGACTTGTTGTCCCACATGGTCAGCGCTTCCAGCAGCGACTGGCCGGGCGAGGGCAGGCAGAAATCCACCACCATGGTGGTGCCGCCGGCAAGGGCGGCGCGCGTGCCGCTCTCGAAATTGTCGGCCGAATAGGTGCCCATGAAGGGCATTTCCAGGTGCACATGCGGGTCGATGCCGCCCGGCATCACGTAGCAGCCGGTCGCGTCGAGCACCTCGTCGCCGGAAAGATCCGGCCCGATCTCGACGATCCTGCCGCCGTCGATTTTCACATCCGCGCGGTAGGTGAGATCGGCCGTGACGACCGTTCCGCCCTTGATCACTTTGCTCGCCATCGCTGTTCCCCAATCTCGTCTGTCGTTTCCTGGCAACTCACCCGCGTGCTGCTCGCGCCTCTCCGGCGTCATCCCGGGCAAGGCGAAGCCGCGACCCGGGACCGGAGAGCCACAAACTATCGGTTCATCGTCTCATACAGGTCGGCCCATTCCGGGTTCATCGTCTCGATCAGCTCGAACTTCCACTTTCGGTGCCATCGCTTGATCTGCTTCTCTCTGCGAATGGCCTCTTCGATGTCGTCGTACCCTTCGTACCAGACCAGCGCCTTCACTCCGTAGCGCGACGTAAAGCCGGGAACGAGGTCGGTGCGATGCTCGTGGACCCGTCTCGCAAGATCCGTCGTCACGCCCGTGTAGAGGGTCTCGTACGGCCTTGAGGCCATGATGTAGACCCATGACGCCACCCATCACCCTCCCCGGCTCTCCGATCCCGGATCTCGCTAACGCTCGTCCGGGAAGACGCGGAAAGGCGGTGCCCAACTCTCACGCCCCGCCCGCCGCTCCATCCTCTCCCTCGCCGTCACGGGCAAGCGCCCACCCTTCACACAGTCCCCTCCAGCGTCATCCCGGGCAAGGCGAAGCCGCGACCCGGGATCGGAGAGCCACAAACCTGTCCGACGCGCGCGCCATCACCACGCGCGCCAGCGCTCACTCCACGACTTCCGCCGCTTCCAGCACCGCATGCAGCAGCACGTCGGCGCCGGCCCGCGCCCAGTCCTTGGTGATCTCCTCGGCCTCGTTGTGCGACAGCCCGTCGACGCAGGGGCACATGATCATCGCCGTCGGCGCGACCTTGTTGACCCAGCAGGCATCGTGACCGGCGCCGGAGATGATGTCCATGTGGCTGTAGCCGAGCTTTTCGGCGGCGTTGCGCACGGCCTTGACGCAGGTCTCGTCGAAGGTGACGGGATCGAAATGGCCGACCGCCTCGATCGTCGCCATCAAGCCCAGATCCTCGGCGATCTTCGGCGCCCGCGCCTCGAATTCCGCCTTCATCGCGTCCAGCGTCTGCCGGTCGGGCGAGCGGAAGTCGACGGTGAACACCACCTTGCCGGGAATGACGTTGCGCGAGTTGGGATAGACGTCGCAATGGCCGATGGCGCCGACCGCGCGCGGCTGATGCTTCATCGCGATCTCGTGCACCAGTTCGGTCATCCGCGCCATGCCGAGGCCGGCATTGCGGCGCATCGGCATCGGCGTCGAGCCGGTATGGCTGTCCTTGCCGGTCACCGTCACTTCCAGCCACCACAGGCCCTGGCCGTGGGTGACGACGCCGATATCCTTGCCCTCGGCCTCCAGGATCGGCCCCTGTTCGATATGCAGCTCGAACATCGCGTGCATCCTGCGCGCGCCGACCGCTTCCTCGCCGACCCAGCCGATGCGCTTCAGCTCCTCGCCGACGGTCTTGCCGTCCGCGTCCTTGCGCGCATAGGCCCAGTCGAGATCGTGCACCCCGGCAAAGACGCCGGAGGCGAGCATGGCCGGGGCAAAGCGCGTGCCCTCCTCGTTGGTCCAGTTGGCGACGACGATCGGCCGCTTCGTACGGATGTTGAGGTCGTTGAGGGTGCGCACCAGTTCCAGGCCGCCGAGCACGCCGAGCACGCCGTCGTATTTGCCGCCCGTCGGCTGGGTGTCGAGATGCGAACCGACATAGACGGGCAGGGCATCGGGATCGGTGCCGGCGCGCGTCATGAACATGTTGCCCATGGTGTCGACGCCCATGCTCATCCCGGCCGCCTCGCACCAGGCCTGGAACAGCTTGCGCCCCTCGTTGTCGGCATCGGTCAGCGTCTGGCGGTTGTTGCCGCCGGCAACGCCCGGACCGATCTTCGCCATCTCCATCAGGGCGTCCCACAGGCGGTCGGCGTCGATGCGCAGGTTCTTGCCCGGTGCGGTCATTCGGTTCACTCCCTCGGTCGATCCTCAGCCGGCGGCGCCGGCCTCACTCCATGTTGGGAAAGGTATAGACGGCGCCGTCCTTGATGCCGGCCGGCCAGCGCGTCGTCACCGTCTTGAGGCGGGTGTTGAAGCGCACGCCTTCCATGCCGTAGATCGAATGGTCGCCGAACAGCGAGCGCTTCCAGCCGCCGAAGGAGAAATAGGCGACCGGCACCGGGATCGGCACGTTGATGCCGACCATGCCCACCTCGATGCGGTCGGCGAAGGCGCGCGCGGCATCGCCGTCGCGGGTGAAGATCGCGGTGCCGTTGCCGTATTCGTGCTCGTTGATCAGCGACAGCGCTTCCTCGTAGCCCTTGGCGCGCACCACCGACAGGACGGGGCCGAAGATCTCCTCGCGGTAGATCATCATGTCGCGGGTCACCCGGTCGAACAGGGTGCCGCCGACGAAATAGCCGTTCTCGTAGCCCTGCAGCGAGAAGCCGCGCCCGTCGACCAGCAGCTCCGCACCTTCCTTGACGCCCTGGTCGATGTAGCCGAGCACCTTGCGCATATGCGCCTCTGTCACCAGCGGGCCCATCTCCGCCTCACGGTCGGTGGCCGGGCCGATCTTCAGCGCCTGCACGCGGGGGACGAGCTTTTCCACCAGCCGGTCGGCGGTCTCCTCGCCGATGGGAACGGCGACGGAGATCGCCATGCAGCGCTCGCCGGCCGAGCCGTAGCCGGCGCCCATCAGCGCGTCGGCGGCCTGGTCCATGTCGGCATCCGGCATGACGATCATGTGGTTCTTGGCGCCGCCCAGCGCCTGCACCCGCTTTCCATGGGCGGTGCCGGTCGAATAGACGTATTCGGCAATCGGCGTGGAGCCGACGAAGGACACCGCCTTGACGTCGGGATGGGTCAGCAGCACGTCGACCGCCTCCTTGTCGCCATGCACGACGTTGAGCACCCCGTCCGGGAAGCCGGCCTGGTGGAACAGGTCATAGACCGCCATCACGGCGGAGGGGTCGCGCTCCGACGGCTTCAGCACGAAGGTGTTGCCGCAGGCAACCGCGATCGGATACATCCACAGCGGCACCATGGCCGGGAAGTTGAACGGGGTGATGCCGGCGACGACGCCGAGCGGCTGGCGGTCGGAATGGCTGTCGATGGCCGGGCCGACATTGCGGGCGAACTCGCCCTTCAAGAGATGCGGGATGCCGCAGGCGAATTCCACCACCTCGATGCCGCGCGCCACCTCGCCCAAGGCATCGTCATGGGTCTTGCCGTGCTCGGCCGAGATCGCCCTCGCGATGTCGTCGGCATGGGCGGAGAGCAGCTCCTTGAAGCGGAACATCATCCGCGCGCGCTTCAAGGGCGGCGTGTCGCGCCAGGCCGGGAAGGCGGCCTTGGCCGCGGCGATCGCCTCGCCGACCTCGGCCGCGCTCGACAGCGGCAGGACCGCGGTCTGTTCGCCCGTCGCCGGGTTGAACACCGCTTGCGTCCTCGTCGAGCGGGAGACGACACGCGCCCCGCCGATGGCGTTCTCGATGCTGGGGGTCTCGATATTGGCAAAGCCGGACTTCGGCATGGTCCCTCCGCTCGCCCGGCGCGACATGCGGATCCGGGCGCCCTCGTGCGTCTGCGATCGCGGCCGGGATCGGCGGGAAGCCGCGCACGCGCGCCGGCCTCTCCTGTCCTCTCCCTCGATGCCTCTCCGGCATCGGGCAGCGCTGGTCGCGCCGCCGGCCATTCCCCGTTCCGGATGGTTCGTCCATCCGGGCAGCCTTCGCGTCCTCGCGCTCCGGCCGAAGTTCTGAAAGGTGCGCGGCCCCGGTCTGTTGTGCCCGCCGGGTTGCCAGTCGCTTGGTTCGTCGCGCAGTTCGTCGCGTCTTTGCCATTGCGCCAGGCGAAAAAACCTGACCAAATGGTCAAATCGAGCGTAGGAAGGCTTGACCATCCGGTCAAGATCATTTTTTCGGCTCGCCTGCCGAATTGGCACTCACCGCAGCGGACGGCCCGGAGAGATGAGCGGCACGGACAGGTTGAAGGGCGGGGCGCAGTCCCGAACACAGGACAGGACGCAGGGCGGAACGCAGAAGAGCGCGATCCGGGCGGAGAACGAGCGCGTCATCCTCAAGGCGGCCGAGGAGGTCTTCGCGCAGAGCGGCTTTCGTGGCGCCACCACCGGCATGATCGCCGATCGGGCCGGCATCCCCAAGGCCAACCTGCACTATTATTTCCCGACCAAGGAAGTGCTCTACCGGCGGGTGGTCGAGCATATCTTCAACATCTGGCTGGAGGCGGCGAACTCCTTCGACGAGAGCGACGATCCGGTCGAGGCGCTGACCAGCTATATCGCCAAGAAGATGGACATCTCGCGCGCCCATCCGATGGGCTCCAAGGTCTGGGCCAACGAGATCCTGCACAAGGCGCCGGTGATCCAGGACTATCTGGAGACCACCTTGCGCGAGTGGACCGCCTCCCGCGTCGCGGTGATCGAGCGCTGGATCGCCAGCGGCCGGATCGCGCCGATCGACCCGCAATACCTGCTGTATATGATCTGGGCAACGACCCAGCACTATGCCGACTTCAACCACCAGATCGACACGCTGAACGGCGGCCGGCCGCTCTCCGACGCCCAGTTCGAGGAGGCCAAGCGCACGGTGACCGGCATCATCCTCGCCGGCATCGGCGCGGTTCCGCCGGCCGGCCTTGCCGCCGCCGGGCCGCCGCGCGATGCTGCCGCCCGCAACGGCGCGGCCCGATGACCGCCGCAATGGCGCCCGACAGCGAAGGACAGCAGCAGATGGAGGCAGGCCGGATACCGGACGCAGGCACCGAGCCCGAAAGCGACGGCGCCCCGCGCACCCGCATCCAGGAGAAGAACCGCGCCCGCATCCTCGAGGCGGCGCTCGGCACCTTCTCGCGCTTCGGCTATCGCGGCGCCCGCGTCGACCAGATCGCCGAGGACGCGGGCATGTCGAAGTCGAACCTGCTCTATTATTTCGGCTCCAAGTCGGAGATCTACAAGGCGGTGCTCGCCGACCTGCTCGACCGCTGGCTGGCGCCCTTGCGCACGCTCGATCCCGAAGGCGACCCGCGCACGGAACTCACCGCCTATATCGAGCAGAAGCTGCAATTTTCCGCCGACTATCCGCAGGCCTCGCGCCTCTTCGCCAACGAGATGCTGCAGGGCGCGCCGGTGATCCGCGACGTGCTGGCAGGACCGCTGAAGGCGCTGGTCGACGAGAAGTCGCAGGTGCTGCGCCACTGGGCGGAGCGCGGCCGCATCCGGCCGGTCGACCCCACCCACCTCATCTTCCTGATCTGGGCGACGACCCAGACCTATGCCGACTTCGCGCCGCAGATCGAGGCGATCACCGGCACCGGCATCCATGACGAGGCATTCCGCCGCCAGGCGCTGCAGGCGTTGACCGACCTGATCTTCGGCGGGCTGCTGCCGCGGCCCGGTTCGCCTTGATCTTGCCCTTGCCGCCTGTATCCTGCTTTTTTGCAAGGGACGTGCGTCGCCGTCCCCGATCGACCCTGCGACCCGACCGGGAGACCGCATGCGCAAGGCCCTCGTTTTCGCCGCCCTTCTGCTCTTTGCCCCGCTGACGCTGGTCGGCCCGGCGCTCGCCGCCAAATGCGGCAACAACGCCGCCGGCTTTCCGGCCTGGCTCGCCAGCTTCAAGCGCGAGGCGGTGGCCGCCGGCATTTCGAGCCGCACGGTGGAGGCCGCGCTCGGCGGCATGACCTATAACAGCCGGGTGATCCGGCTCGACCGCAACCAGAAATCCTTCAAACTGTCCTTCGAGGAATTCCTCGCCCGCCGCGCGCCGCCCTCGACCATCGCCATGGGCAAGCGGCGGCTGCAGCAGCACGCCGTGCTGCTCGACCGGGTGGAGCGCAAATACGGCGTGCCGAAGGAAGTTATCGTCTCGATCTGGGGGCTGGAATCGGGCTTCGGCGGCTTCATGGGCGACATCCCGATCTTCTCCTCGCTCTCGGCGCTCGCCTATGACTGCCGCCGCTCCGCGTTCTTCACCAAGGAGCTGATGAGCGCGCTCAGGATCGCCGACCGCGGCTTCATGCGGATTTCCGAGATGAAGGGCGCCTGGGCCGGCGAGATCGGCCAGACCCAGTTCCTCGCCTCCAGCTACGAGCGCTTTGCAGTCGACTTCGACGGCGACGGCCGGCCGAACCTGATCCACAGCCATGCGGACGTCTTTGCCTCGACCGCCAATTTCCTGCGCCAGCACGGCTGGAAGCCCGACGGCGACTGGGCGCCGGGCAGCCACAATTACGGGGTGCTGCGCGACTGGAACCGGGCGGAGGTCTATCGCCGCACCATCGCCCATATGGCGAGCGAGTTGCGCCGCTAGAGCCCCTTCGGCGGCCGCTCAAGCCGCCCGCTGGCTTGGTTTTTTGCGGGCGGTCAAGCCGCCCGCTAGCTTGGTTTTTCTGCGGGCGGTCAAGCCGCCCGCACGTGACCGAGAAAACTCTCGATCTGCCGCAACAGCGCCGCCGACTGGTCGGACAGTTGCGAGGCCGCCGCCAGCACCTCGCTTGCCGCCTCGCTGGCGTCGGAGGCCGCGGCGGTGACCCCGGAGATGTTGCGCGAGACGTCGGCCGTGCCTGTGGAGGCCTCGGCGACATTGCGCGCGATCTCCACCGTCGCCTGGCCCTGGCTGCCGACCGAGTCGAAGATCTCGGACGAGATGTCGCTCATCCGGCGGATCGTCTCGCCGATCGCCTTGATCGCCTCGGCCGCGCCGAGCGAGGCCGCCTGCATGTCGGCGATCTGCCTGCTGATGTCGGAGGTCGCCCTGGCGGTCTGGTCGGCCAGTTGCTTGACCTCGCCGGCGACGACGGCGAAGCCCTTGCCGGCTTCGCCCGCCCGCGCCGCCTCGATGGTGGCGTTGAGCGCCAGAAGGTTGGTCTTGGCCGCGACGTCCTCGATCATGATGACGATCGAGCCGACGCGCTCGGCGGCGGCGGCGAGCCCGGCCACCTGCTTGTTGGTCTCTTCCACCTCGGCCACCGCCGTCTCGGCGATCTCGCTCGAGCGGCCGGCCTGGCTGCGGATTTCCGTCACCGAGGACGACAGTTCCTCGGTCGCGCCGGCGACGGAGGCGACATTGGCGGAGGCCTGTTCGGAGGCCGCCGCAACGGCGATCGCCTGCCCCGAGGTGCGTTCGGCGACGCTCGACAGGCCCGACGCGGTGCTCTTCAGCCGCTCGGCCGCCTGGGTCAGCGCGCTCACCGACGAGCCGACCGCCTCGTCGAAACTGTCGGCCAGGCGCATCATGTCGGCCCGCCGCGTCTCGGCGGCATCGCGCTCCTTCTCCGCCTCGCGCTGGCGCAGCCGCTCGGTTTCCAGCGCGTTCTCGCGGAACAGGGCGAGCGCCCGGCCAAGCGCGCCGATCTCGTCCTGCCGGTCGACGAAGGGCGCCTGCGTGTCGAGCTGGCCGTCCGCCAAAAGCCGCATGCGCTCGGTCACCACGCCGAGCGGGCTGGTCACCCGGCGGCCGACCAGGAACAGCAGCAGCGCTGCCAGCACCAGGCCGATGCCGAGAAAGCCGAGCTGCCGATAGACATGCGCCTCGGCGGCAGCGGCGGTCTGCGCCGCCGCGACCTCGGCCTGGGCCAGCGCCTCGATGGCGATGGAGGCGATGGCGTCGAGCGTGGGCAGCGTCGCGGCCATCCACTCGGCCAGGGCGAGCGGCGGGGTGGTGCCGGCCTGCAGGGCCAGGAACTGGCGCTCGCTCAGCTCGCGGAAGCCGGCATTGTAGATCGCATCCGTATCGGTGAAGGCCTTGGCGAGCCCTGGCGACAGCGGCAGGTCGCCGAGCAGCGACCGGGCCATCTTCAGCGACGCCAGCGCCGAGGCCGTGGACCCGTAGAACCTGCGCGTGGCATCGTCCGGCAGCGCGACGCCGGAGGTCGCGTTGGAGACCAGAAGCGAGGCCTCGCCCGCCGTGCTGCGCGCATCCAGGGCGGCGGACTGGGCCGCAAGCAGCGCGTCGACGACCGGGTCCTTGTACTGGACGCGGGTGCCGAGCTCGCCGGCAAAGGCGAAATTGGCGTTGATCTGGCTGGTCAGCTCATCGCGCCAGCGCTCGGCCACCGCGCTGCGCCGGGCCGCATCCGTCTGCTCCAGCGCGGCGTCGACCTCCTGCATCAGCGCGAAAAGCCGGTCGCGCGCGCCGGTGAATTCCGCCAGCCGGGCATCGCGGTCGCTGATCGAGGACTGTTCGATGGCGCTCACCACCCGCTCGGCCGCCGAGCGGCCGGCAAGGCGCAGCTCGCGCGTGCGCTCCGTCAGGCCGATCACATCCGCCTTCAGGTCGCGGAAGCTGTTGCCGCGGTCGAGGCGCAGATACAGCAGGGAATCGAGCAGCGGCGCCGAGATCCGCGCAATGTCCTGAACCTGACGGGCGGTCTGGAACTCCGTCCAGGCCGACCGGGCCGACAGGGCAAGCAACACCCCGATCGCCAGCGTGAACCCCAGGAAGGAGGCGCGCAAAATGGTGGATACGCTGATCTTGGTCATAAGTTCGCCGGACCTCCAGGCGTGGTCTCCCGTCCCCCCGAGCGATTGATCGCCGCAAACTGCCAAGATCGGGTTAACGCAGGGGAACCTGCGGACCAGCGTCGCGCCGGAAACGACGAGGCCGGGCCCGTCGCGCGGACGGACCCGGCCTCGCAGTCGGTGCCCGTTGGCGGCGACCGTTACCGCGCCGCCGACGGGCTCCCTTCGATCACTCGGCCGCTTCCGCCACCCGGTTCGGGTTGTTGGGATGGGTCGTCCAGTTGGCGTAGTTCGGGTTGATCGGCTTGCCGGTGCGCGGGTCGCTGCCCTCGGTGATCTGCTCCAGGGTGATGCAGTCCTCGACCGGACAGACCGAGACGCACAGGTTGCAGCCGACGCATTCCTCGTCGATCACCTCGAAATGGCGCAAGCCGTCCTTCATCGCGGTGATCGCCTGGTGCGAGGTGTCCTCGCAGGCGATGTGGCAGCGGCCGCACTTGATGCAGGCGTCCTGGTCGATGCGCGCCTTGACCACATAGTTGAGGTTGAGCCGCTGCCAGTCGGTGACCTTGGGCACCGCCCGCCCGACCACCTGGTCGACCGAGGTATAGCCCTTCTCGTCCATCCAGTCGGACAGGCCGTCGATCAGGTCCTCGACGATGCGGAAGCCATAGGTCATCGCCGCCGTGCAGACCTGCACCGTGCCGGCGCCGAGCGCCATGAACTCGGCCGCGTCCCGCCACGTCGTCACGCCGCCGATGCCGGAGATCGGCAGGCCGTGCGTCTGCGGGTCGCGGGCGATCTCGGCGACCATGTTGAGGGCGATCGGCTTCACCGCCGGGCCGCAATAGCCGCCATGGGCGCCCTGTCCGTCGATGGTCGGATAGGGGGCCATCTCATCGAGATCGACCGAGACGATGGAGTTGATCGTGTTGATCAGCGACACGGCATCCGCCCCGCCCGCATGGGCGGCGCGGGCCGGGTTGCGGATGTCGGTGATGTTGGGCGTCAGCTTGACGATCACCGGCATGCGCGTGTGCTGCTTGCACCAGCGCGTCACCATCTCGATATATTCGGGCACCTGGCCGACGGCCGAGCCCATGCCGCGCTCGGACATGCCGTGCGGACAGCCGAAGTTCAGCTCGACGCCGTCGGCCTCCGTCTCCTCGACGCGCTTCAGGATGTCGATCCAGTTCCGCTCCTCGCAGGGCACCATCAGCGACACGACCAGCGCCCGGTCCGGCCAGTCGCGCTTGACCTGCTTGATCTCGCGCAAGTTCACCTCCAGCGGGCGGTCGGTGATCAGCTCGATATTGTTGAACCCGATGAGCGAGCGGTCCGGCCCGTGGATCGCGCCGTAGCGCGGGCCGTTGACATTGACCACCGCCGGGTCCTCGCCCAGCGTCTTCCAGACGACGCCGCCCCAGCCGGCCTTGAAGGCGCGGACGACGTTGTATTCCTTGTCGGTCGGCGGCGCGGAGGCCAGCCAGAACGGGTTCGGCGACGTGATGCCGAGAAAATTGCTGCGAAGATCGGCCATCTGAGAATCCTCCCCACGGATGTTCGGGAGTGAAAGCTAAGGGTTCGGGAGACCTGCCGCGCTCAGGCGGTCAGCGCCGCATGGATCGAGGCCGCGGCGATCTTGCCGTCCTCGACCGAGGCGACCGTCAGGTCCTCGCCGCCGGCGACGCAATCGCCGCCGGCCCAGACACCGGCAAGCGAGGTGCGGCGGTCGGCATCGACGCCGATCCGGCCGCCGTCGAGCTCCAGCGCCTCGCTGCCGCCCAGCGCGTCCGGCACGAAGGTCTGGCCGATCGCCTTGAACACCTGGTCCGCTTCGAGCGTGACGCTCTCGCCGGTTCCCGTCAGCCGGCCGGCGCTGTCGGGCAGCATCCGCTCCAGCTCGATGGCCCGCACATGGCCGCCCTCGCCGATCAGCCGGCGCGGCGCCAGACACTCGCGGATCACCACCCCGTTGGTCAGCGCGATCTCCTGCTCATAGGCGCTGGCCTTCATCGCCTCGCGGTCGCGGCGATAGGCGATGGTCACCTCTTCCGCGCCGAGGCGCTTGATCTGCACGGCGATGTCGATGGCGGTCATGCCGCCGCCGATCACCACGACCTTGCGGCCGACCGGCAGGGCGGAGAGGTCCTGCGCCTGGCGCAGCTCGGCGATATAGGCGACCGCGTCGATGACGCCGGCCAGATCCTCGCCCTCGGTCTTCAGCGCATTGACGCCGCCGAGCCCCATGCCGAGGAACACCGCGTCGAAGTCGCGGCGCAGGCCCTCCAGCGTGATGTCGCGGCCGAGCGCCTTGTTACACTCCACGGTGATGCCGCCGATGGAAAGGACGAAGTCGACCTCCGCCTGGGCGAAGTCGTGCGTCGTCTTATAGGCGGCGATGCCGTATTCGTTGAGGCCGCCGAGCTTGGCCCTCGCCTCGAAGATCGTCACGTCATGGCCCTGGCGCGCCAGGGCGTGGGCACAGGAAAGCCCGGCCGGGCCGCCGCCGACGACGGCAACGCGCTTGCCCGTGGGAGCTGCGCGCTCGTAAGGATGCGCTGCCCCGCGCGCGAGAAACGTATCCGTCGCATGGCGCTGCAACAGGCCGATGGACACGGGGCGGTCCTCGGCGAGGTTGCGCACGCAGGCCTCCTCGCACAGGGTCTCGGTCGGACAGACGCGGGCGCACATGCCGCCGAGGATGTTCTGCTCGAAGATCGTCTTGGCCGAGCCGAGCGGGTTGCCGGTGGCGATCTGGCGGATGAATTTCGGAATGTCGATCGAGGTCGGACAGGCGATCGTGCAGGGCGCGTCGTAGCAGAAATAGCAGCGATCCGCCTCGACCCGCGCCTCATGGACGCCGAGCGGCGGATGCAGGTCCTCGAAATTCTCCAGGTAGTCGTCGGCCGTCAGGCGCCCCGCGCGAATGTCGGGGGTCACGAGTGCATCAGCCATGGCTGCACCTCCGATAGCGCCGGGCCGCTGCCGCGGGTCCGGCGTCGATGTTCTCCTCTGGAGCGCAGGCGATCCGTTTCGTCGTCGGACCGGGACCGGAAGGGGGTCCCGCTGTCGGCCTGCGCCGGCTCTGGCGATTTGCTTGGCAGATCTCCTCGGCAGATCTGCCTAGAAGATCTCAATGGCGCGCGCCTCGTTGGTTGGGAGCGCGTCCGGGGTCATTGGGCCGAATTTTGACCAAATAGTCAAATTTTTTGTGAGGCGTCCGAATCCGGCCGATCCCGGCAGCACTTGGCCGGCGGCGACGGCCATGCGATATGCGGGGGAACAGGCCGCATGACGGCAGAGAAACCTTCAAGGGAGAGAGATCGGTGACGCAGCCCGTCCTTCACGACTACTGGCGTTCGTCCGCAAGCTACCGCGTGCGCATCGCGCTCAACCTGCTCGGCATCGCCTATCGGGCGGCGCCGGTGAACCTGCTCACCGGCGCCCACCGGGCGGCGGAGAACCTTGCCCGCAATCCGCAGGGCCTCGTGCCGACGCTGGAGATCGACGGAAAGGTGCTGACCCAGTCGCTCGCGATCATCGAATATCTGCACGAGACCCGCCAGCCGGCCTCGACCCTGATGCCGGGCGATGCCGCCGGCCGCCACCGGGTCCGCGCCCTGTCGCATGTCATCGCCATGGAGATCCATCCGGTCTGCAACCTGTCGGTCGCCAGTCACGTTGCCGAGATCACCGGCGGCGGCGACGAGGCCAAGGCCGCCTGGATGCGCACCTTCATCGGCAAGGGGCTCTCGGCGCTGGAGCGCATGCTCGACGATCCCCGCACCGGGCGCTTCTGCCACGGCGACACGCCGACCCTGGCGGACCTGTGCCTGGTGCCACAGATCTACAATGCCCGCCGCTGGGGCGTCGACCTTGCCGCCCTGCCGAGGCTGGTGGCGATCGACGCGGCCTGCAACGCGCTGGAGCCCTTCGCCGCCGCCCATCCCGACCGCATCGGCGCCCCCGCCTGAGGCGGGGCGTGTTGGGGGCGCAGACGCCCGACCCCGCAAGGCCGTCCATCCGCGCACCCCACGCGCCCACCCCTCCTTAGCGTCCTCCCGGACGGCGCGCAGCGCCGAGCCGGGATCGGCGAGCCGAGGGCGGTTGCGGCAACGCTCCGGAACGACACCGCAAGGCCGTGCCTCCCCGGTCCCGGATCTTCGGCCTTCGGCCTCGTCCGGGAAGACGAAGAGAGAGGCCTCAATAAAAATCACCGGCGGCGAGGCTGCGCGCGGCGAGCCGCCGTCGGGGAACGCCCGTCAGAGGCGGTGACCCTTACTCCAGCCCCTCGAACAGCGCCGTCGACAGGTAGCGCTCGGCGAAGGAGGGGATGATCACGACGATGCGCTTGCCCTTCATCTCCGGCCGCGCGCCGACCTTCAGCGCCGCCGCGATGGCGGCGCCGGAGGAAATGCCGACCGGCAGGCCCTCGACCCGCGCCGCCTTGCGCGCCATCTCGAAGGCCTCGTCATTGCTCACGGTGACGACCTCGTCATAGGCCGAGGTGTCGAGGATGCCGGGCACGAAGCCGGCGCCGATGCCCTGGATCTTGTGCGGGCCGGGCGTGCCGCCGGACAGGATCGGGCTGTCGGCCGGCTCGACCGCGACCACATGCAGGCCGGGCTTGCGCGCCTTCAGCACGGAAGCGACGCCGGTGATCGTGCCGCCGGTGCCGATGCCGGAGACGAAGACGTCGACCGTGCCCTCCGTGTCGTTCCAGATCTCCTCGGCGGTGGTGCGGCGGTGGATCGCCGGGTTGGCCGGGTTCTCGAACTGCTGCGGCATCACCGCGCCGTCGATCTCCTTGACCATCTCCTCGGCGCGGGCCACGGCGCCCTTCATGCCCTTGGGTCCTTCGGTCAGCTCCAGCTCGGCGCCGAGCAGTTTCAGCATCTTGCGCCGCTCGATCGACATGGTCTCCGGCATCACCAGGATCAGCCGGTAGCCCTTGGCGGCGGCGACGAAGGCGAGCGCGATGCCGGTGTTGCCGGAGGTCGGCTCGACAAGGGTGGTCTTGCCGGGGGTGATCCTGCCCTCGGCCTCCAGCGCCTCGATCATCGACACGCCGATGCGGTCCTTGACGCTGGAAATCGGGTTGAAGAATTCGAGCTTGCCGAGGATCTCCGCCTCGACGCCGGCCTCGCGCGCCAGCCGGTCGAGCCGCACGAGCGGCGTGTCGCCGATGGTTTCGGTGATGGAGGCATAGATGCGGCCGCGGCCGGGCTTCTTGTCGCTCATGCTGAACTCCCTTGGTCTCGCCGGATCGCGCAAGGCCCGGCGCGTCATTCTCTCCCAATCTAGGCAGGCATCGCCGCCCTGACGAGCCCCTGCCGTCGCCGGAAACCGCGCAAGCCTGGAACTTCAATCCGAAATCGGCGGATCTTTTGGAAAAGAATACCCCAATGCGGGATCAATGATGCCCGGTCGAACCGAAGCCGCCTTCGCCGCGCCGGGTCTCGTCCAGCTCGTTGACCTCGATCAGCTCGGCCCGCGCCACCGGCGCCACCACCATCTGGGCGATGCGGCTGCCGCGCTCCACCGTGAAGGGCTCCTCGCCGAGATTGATCAGGATCACCTTCACCTCGCCGCGATAGTCCGGATCGATGGTGCCGGGCGTGTTGAGCACGGTGACGCCGTGGCGGGCGGCAAGGCCGGAGCGCGGGCGCACCTGCGCCTCCGTATGCGGCGGCAGGGCGATGGCGATGCCGGTCGGCACCAGCGCGCGGGCGCCCGGCGCGATCACCAGCGGCGCCTCGACGGCGGCGAGAAGATCCATGCCGGCCGCCTCCTCGCTCTGGTAGGAGGGCAGCGGCAGGTCGAGGCCATGGGCAAGGCGGCGCACGCGCAGGGGAAGGGTCATGGGCTGGGATCCGTGTGTGGAAGCGGGAAACGTTGGCGAATGGGGCTGAAGGCGGGCTTGCGGGAGGGCGGCTGCCTCACGCCGGGCCGCTTCACGCCGGGCCGCCTCACGCCGGGCCGAGAGTGGCGGCGAGCCGGCGGGCGATCTCGGCGACCAGCCGCCGCGCCACCTCGTTCTTGCTCAGCGTCGGCCAGTCGGTGACGCCGTCATGGCCGACCAGCCGCACGGTGTTGGCATCGCCCCCCATGACGCCGGTTTCCGGCGACACGTCGTTGGCGACGATCAGGTCCGCGCCCTTGCGCTGCAGCTTGCCGCGGGCATTGTCGATGACGTCGTTGGTCTCGGCGGCAAAGCCGACGACGAGGCGCGGGCGCGCGGTCGGGTGACGGCCGATGGTGGCGAGAATGTCCGGGTTTTCAGTCAGCGCCAGCACCGGCACCTTGCCGCTGCCGTCCTTCTTGATCTTGCGCCCGCTCTCGCCGTCGGTGCGCCAGTCGGCGACGGCCGCCGCCATCACCGCGACATCGGCCGGCAGCGCCGCCTCGACGGCGGCCAGCATCTGCCGCGCGGTCTCCACCTTCACCACCGTCACGCCCGGCGGATCGGCCAGCGTCACCGGCCCGCTGACCAGCGTCACGCGGGCGCCGTGCCGCGCCATCCAGCCGGCGATGGCATGGCCCTGCTTGCCGGAGGAGCGGTTGGCGATGTAGCGCACCGGGTCGATCGGCTCATGCGTCGGCCCGGAGGTGATCAGCACATGCCGGCCGGCAAGGTCCTGCGGCACTGGATCGAGCATGGCTTCGAGCGCGGCGACGATCTCCAGCGGCTCGGCCATCCGGCCGAGGCCCGCCTCGCCGCTCTCGGCCATTTCGCCGGCATTCGGCCCGACGAAGGACAGCCCGTCGCGGGCAAGCTGCGCCACATTGCGGCGGGTGGCGGGATTGGCCCACATCGCCGGGTTCATCGCCGGGGCGAGCAGAACGGGCTTGTTCGAGGCGAGCAGCACGGCGCTGGCAAGATCGCCGGCAAGCCCGGCCGCCATCTTCGCCATCAGGTCGGCGGTCGCCGGCGCGACGACGATGGCATCGACCTCGCGCGACAGGCGGATATGGCCGACATCGTGCTCGTCGTCGCGGTCGAAGAGATCGGTGAACACCTTGTCGCCGGCAAGCGCGCCGGCCGCCATCGGCGTGACGAAGCGGCAGGCGCCCTCGGTCATCACCACCCGCACGCTCGCCCCGCGCTCGCGCAACCGGCGGATCAGGTCGAGGCTCTTGTAGGCGGCGATGCCGCCGCCGATGATGAGAAGGATGCGCGTGTCAGTGAGGCTCAACGGTCCCTCCCGCGGGCTGGATGACGGGTGGCGGCGGGCTGTCGCCGTCAGCTTCCCGAGCCGAAGGCGCGCGGTGCCGGCGAGATCACCCGCGAGCCGCTGCCCGTGACCTCGTAGACCGCAAGGCCGCGCTCGTTGCGCCCGTCGCGGTCGAAGCGGAAGACGCCGTCGATGCCGAGGAAGCCGTCGCGATTGGTCAGCACCCGCTCGGAAAACCGCGCCGGGCCGGCGGAGCGGACGAGACCGGCGGCGAGGATCGTCGCGTCATAGGCGAGCGAGGCGTTGCGCGGCGGCTGGCTGCCATAGCGCGCCTGGTAGCGCGAGGCGAAGGCCTGGAAGCCGGACCCGTCCGGGCCCGGATACCAGGCGCCGGTCAGCGGCGCCGCGTTCAGCACCTGCGGCGTTTCCCACTGGCCGCTGCCGAGCAGCCGGGTCTGGCCGAGATTGACGCCCCCGGTCGACAGGGTCTGCGCCACGAAGGGCGCGACATTGCCGGCCGGCACGAAGATCGCGTCGATCTGCGCCGCGTTGGCGGCGATCCGCCCGGCCTTGGCGGCGATGTCGGTGGTGTCGTTGCCGCTCAGGCTGTAGCGCTCGATGGAGACGATGCGCCCGCCGGCCCGGCCGACCTCCTGGCGGAAGGCGGCCTCGACCACCGCGCCATAGGTGTCGTCGGGCAGGAGCGCGGCGAAGGAGCGCTTGCCCTGGCGCGAGGCGTGGGAGACGATCCGGGCCACGTCGCTGCGCGGCAGGAAGCTCAGCAGATAGACCCCGCGCGAGGCGACGGATTCGTCGCTGGAAAAGGCGACGACGGGAATGCCGGAGGAGCGCGCGGTCGCGCCGGCGCCGCCGACAGCCGGCGCGAAGACCGGCCCGAGAATCAGTTCCGCCCCTTCCGCGATCGCCGCCTGGGCGGCGGCCTGCGCGCCCTGCGCCGTGCCGCCGCTGTCCTTGATCAGGATCTGCACGTCGGCGCCCTGGAAGTCGGACAGCGCCAGTTCGGCGGTGTTGCGGAACACGCTGGCGATGGAGGAGGCATTGCCGCCGCCGCTCATCGGCAGCAGCATGGCGACGCGCACCGATCCCTGGCCGAGCGTCTCGCCGCTCGGGGCGGGCGGACCCGACGGCGTCGAGGGGTAGCCCGGATATTCGCCCATGGTCGAGCCGCTGCAACCGGCAAGCGCCAGGGCAGCTCCGAGCGAGAGCGCAAGGACGGATCGCCGCGCATGCATCATCTTGTCCAGACCTCCAAGCACTGTCCCCGATCTCCCGTTTGCCCGGCCCCGTCTGCCCAAGGCATCCGCCGGAAATGCTTATCAGCCCCGCCCGCCGGCTGCAAATCCTCGCTCGCCGCCTTGGCCTTGCCGGCGTTTCCTGCCAAAACGGGCGAAAGCCCGCCCCGTGGGCTCCCGTTCGCATGAAAGCCGACCGCATGTCCTCCACCGAGCCGGACCAGACCGAAGCGCCGAAGCCGGCCTCCCGCGACTTCTTCATCGGCGCCCATCGCATGACGGCGCCCTCGCTCGCCTGCGGCCTTTATATCGTCGCAACGCCGATCGGCAATCTCGGCGACATGACGGTGCGCGGGCTGGAGGTGCTGGCGGCGGCCGATCTCGTCGCCTGCGAGGACACCCGCGTCACCGCGGTCCTGATGCAGCGCTTCGGGCTGAAGACGCCGCTCACCGCCTATCACGAGCACAATGCCCAGAAGGTCCGCCCGCGGCTGATGGCGGCGCTGGAGGCCGGAAAGGCCATCGCGCTGGTCTCCGATGCCGGCACGCCGCTCGTTTCCGATCCCGGCTACCGGCTGGTGCGCGAGGTGGTCGAGGCCGGCCACAAGGTCTTCCCGGTGCCCGGCGCCAGCGCGCCGCTTGCCGCCCTCGTCGCCTCCGGCCTGCCGTCGGACACGTTCTGCTTCGCCGGCTTCCTGCCGCAGAAGGGCGGGCCGCGCCTTGCCCGGCTGGAGGAGCTTTCGCGCATTCCCGCGACGCTGATCTTCTTCGAAAGCCCGCACCGTATCGCCGCCTCGCTCGCCGACATGGCGCAAGTGTTCGGCGGCACGCGGGAGGCGGCGGTCGCCCGCGAGATCACCAAGCGGTTCGAGACCTTCGAGCGCGGCACGCTGGAGGATCTCGCCCGCCATTTCGCGGAAGGCCCGGCGCGCGGCGAGTTCGTCGTGGTGATCGCCCCCCCGCTGGATCGGCCTGAAGCCGAGGCGGGCGATGCCGACGCGCTGCTGGCCGAGGCGCTCAAGACCATGAAGGCGGCGGGCGCGGCCAAGCATGTGGCGCAGCTCACCGGCCTCGACCGCAAGGAGCTTTACGCCCGCGCCCTGGAGATCAAGGCGAAGTGACGCCGCGCGCCGCTCCTTTGCCCTGCCGTGCCGCCCGTGCTACTCGGGCGGTTGAGCCTCGTCACCCCGACCCTGCGGAGCGCCGCGCATGACCAAGATCATCATGGTGTTCTTCGCCGCCGTCGCCGCGATCCAGGTGATCAAGCCGCTCGGCTGGCCGGGGCTGAAGCACCGCCGCGATGCCTGGAAGCTCGCCGTCGGCGGCTTTCTCGTCACCGTGCTGGCGGTGATCCTCGCCGCCATGTTCCAGCCCTCCGCATGAGTGCGGGCGGCGCGCAAGGTCCGGGCGGCACCCGCCGCCGCCGGCGCGGCGCCTATCGGCTGGGGCTGAGGGCCGAAACGCTCGCCGCGCTCTATCTGCGGGCGAAGGGCTGGCGGATCCTCGCCCGGCGCTTTCGCGCCGGCAGCGGCGAGATCGACATCATCGCCCGGCGCGGCGACACCATCGCCTTCATCGAGGTCAAGGCGCGCGCCGACCGGGACGCGGCGCTTGCCGCGATCACCCCGGCGACCCGGCGCCGGATCGCCGCCGCTGCCCGGACCTGGTGCGCCGGGCGCGAGGATCTCAGCCTCATGACGCTGCGCTTCGACGCGGTGCTGGTCTGCCCCTGGGCGCTGCCGGTGCATGTCGCCGACGCCTTCACCGTCGCGGAAGCGTGAGCGGCCGGGCCGCTCTGGACAAAGCCCGGCGCGGGCCGCATATCCTGTCCCCAACCGCGGGGCGCCCGCCCCGCCTTTCCATCCGTCGTTCAGCGCGCCGATCCGGCGCCGGAGACCTTCCCCGGAGACCTTCCGATGACATCTTCCAGCACGCCGACATCCGCACGGCTCAAGGTCGCGGTCCAGATGGACCACATCTCCTCGATCAACATCGCCGGCGACAGCGCCTTCGCGATGATGCTGGAGGCGCAGGCGCGCGGCCACGCGCTCTTCCACTACACGCCCGACCGGCTGGCGATGACCGGCGACACGGTCACCGCCGCGCTGGAGCCGGTCACCGTGCGCGACGAGACGGGCAACCACTTCACCCTCGGCGAGCGGAAACTGACCGACCTTGCCGAGATGGACGTGATCCTGATGCGGCAGGACCCGCCCTTCGACATGGCCTATGTCGCGGCGACCCACATGCTGGAGAAGATCCACCCGAGGACGCTGGTGGTGAACGATCCGGCCTCGGTGCGCAACGCGCCGGAAAAGCTCTTCGTCACCGAGTTCCCCGACCTGATGCCGGAAACCCTGATCACCCGCGACCGCGCCGCCATCGACGCCTTCCGCGCCGCGCATGGCGACATCGTCATGAAGCCGCTGTTCGGCCATGGCGGGGCGGCGGTGTTCCGCATCACGGCGGACGATCTCAACTACGGCTCGCTCTACGACTTCTTCGCCGTCACCTTCCGCGAGCCCTGGGTGGTCCAGCGCTTCCTGCCCGAGGTCTCCAAGGGCGACAAGCGCATCCTGCTGGTCGACGGCGAGTTCGCCGGCGCGGTCAACCGGGTGCCGCAGGAGGGGGACCTGCGCTCCAACATGGTGCGCGGCGGCGCCGCGCGCGAGGCCGACCTCACCCCGCGCGAGCGCGAGATCTGCGCCCGTCTCGGCCCGGCGCTGCGCGACAAGGGCCTGATCCTCGTCGGCATCGACGTCATCGGCGGCTACCTGACGGAGATCAACGTCACCGCCCCGACCGGCATCCGCGCCGTCGCGCGTCTCGGCGGACCCGACATCGCCGCCAAGCTCTGGGACACGGTCGAGGCCAAGCGGGCCCGCGCGTAAGCGCCCCGCCCCTCTCCCTCCCCGTCCTTACGGTTGTGACCGACCAGCGGTTGCGCTAGGTTGCAGTCCATTGCGGTTGCAGCGGTTTCGCACAAGCCATTGGGGCGGGGCGAGGGGGGCGGTCAATCAATGGTCTCGCGGGTCACCACGGTCGCGTTCCAGGGCATCGAGGCGAAACCTGTCGACGTGCAGGTGCAGATCGGCCCCGGCCAGGTCGCCTTCACCATCGTCGGCCTGCCGGACAAGGCGGTGGGCGAGAGCCGCGAGCGGGTGCGCTCGGCGCTGATCGCCTCCGGCCTGTCGCTGCCGGCCAAGCGTGTCACCGTCAATCTCGCGCCCGCCGACCTGCCCAAGGAGGGCTCGCATTTCGACCTGCCCATCGCGCTGGCGCTGATGGCGGCGATGGGGGCGCTGCCGGCGGCCGAGCTGGAGCGCTACGTGGTGCTCGGCGAGCTGGCGCTGGACGGCACGATCTCGCCCGTCGCCGGGGTGCTGCCGGCGGCGATCGGCGCCAACACGCTCGCCCGCGGGCTGATCTGCCCCGCGGCTTGCGGCGCGGAAGCGGCCTGGGCCGATCCCGAGATGGAGATCCTCGCCCCCGTCTCGCTGATCCAGCTCGCCAACCATTTCAAGGGCACGCAGATCCTGTCGCGGCCGCAGCCGAAGCTCAGCGCCAACCCGTTGGTCCTCCCCGACCTTGCCGAGGTGCGCGGCCAGGAAAGCGCCAAGCGGGCGCTGGAGATCGCCGCCGCCGGCGGCCACAACCTGTTGATGATCGGCCCGCCGGGCGCCGGCAAGTCGATGCTGGCGATGCGCCTGCCGTCGATCTTGCCGCCGCTCAGCCCGCGCGAGCTGCTGGAAGTCTCGATGATCGCCTCGATCGCCGGCGAGCTTGCCGACGGCAAGCTCAGCGAGCGGCGGCCGTTCCGCGCGCCGCATCACTCGGCCTCGATGGCAGCGCTGGTCGGCGGCGGCATCCGCGCCCGGCCGGGCGAAGTGTCGCTCGCCCATAACGGCGTGCTGTTCCTTGATGAACTGCCCGAGTTCCAGCCGCAGGTGCTCGACGGACTGCGCCAGCCGCTGGAAAGCGGCGAGACGGTGATCGTGCGCGCCAACCACCGCACCAGCTACCCCTCGCGCGTCCAGCTCATCGCGGCGATGAACCCCTGCCGCTGCGGCCATGCCGGCGAGCCCGGCCATGTCTGCCGGCGCGGCGAGCGCTGCGCCTCCGAATACCAGTCGCGCCTGTCCGGCCCGCTGCTCGACCGGCTCGACCTTCGGATCGAGGTGCCGGCGGTTGCCGCCTCCGATCTTCTGCGCCCGGCGCAGGGCGAAAGCTCCGCCACGGTCGCCGAGCGGGTGGCACGCGCCCGCCGGCGCCAGAGCGAACGCTTCGCCGCGCTCGGCGTTGCCGCCCGCACCAATGCGGCGGCCGGCGCGCGGCTGATCGAACAGGTGGCGGCGCCCGATGCCGCCGGCCTCGACCTGCTGCAATCGGCGGCCGACGCGCTGCATCTCTCCGCGCGCGGCTATCACCGGGTGCTGAAGGTGGCGCGAACGCTGGCCGATCTCGACGGCGCGGAGGCCGTCTCGCGGCTGCATCTCGCCGAGGCGCTGAGCTACCGGGGCGCCGCGCTGGAGCGGCGCGCCGCCTGAGCAAGCGTTCCACCCTTGGCTGCCGGGCTCCCGCGACCTAGGGTCAGGACCAATTAATATGGCGGCAATGGTCGTCCTGACTTGTGCGGATACGCGAAGCAAGGCCGCAGGAAGACCTCACGTCTTTCAAGGCCTTGCGACAAAGTAGCCCGTGCAAGTCAGGGCGATCCGTAGGACGTCCGATAGACCGTCGACCCGCCGCGTCGAAGCCCTTGACCGGGGGCGGCCCCGCTACTGCGGGCTTCTCCTCGCAGCTCTTGGTCTATCGAACGCCATTGTCGTCGTATTAATTGGTCCTGACCCTAGATGAGGCTCCAACGGAGATCCTCATGAAACATTATTCCCTTCTCGATCTGGCCCCCGTGCCGGAAGGCAGGACGGCGGCCGATGCGCTTGCCAACACCATCGACCTCGCCCGCAAGGCGGAAGCTGTGGGCTATCACCGCTACTGGCTTGCCGAGCATCACAACATGCCGGGCATCGCCAGCGCGGCGACCGCCGTCGTCATCGGCCAGGTGGCGGCGGCGACGAAGACCATCCGCGTCGGGGCGGGCGGCATCATGCTGCCCAACCATTCGCCGCTGGTCATCGCCGAGCAGTTCGGCACGCTGGCAACGCTGTTTCCCGGCCGCATCGATCTTGGCCTCGGCCGCGCGCCCGGCACCGACATGGCAACGGCCCGCGCCCTGCGCCGGCACATGGCGGGCGAGGACAATTTCCCGCAGGACGTCGTCGACCTCATCGCCTATCTCGGCGACCCGTCGGAGGGCGGGCCGGTGCGCGCCATTCCCGGCGAGGGCACCCATGTGCCGGTCTGGATCCTCGGATCGAGCCTTTACGGCGCCCAGCTTGCGGCCGCCTTCGGCCTGCCTTACGCCTTCGCCTCGCATTTCGCCCCCGCCATGCTGGAGGAGGCGCTCGCCGTCTATCGCAGCACCTTCCGCCCCTCCGACCAGCTCGCCGAACCCCGCGTGATGGTCGCCGCCGGCGTCTTCGTCGCCGACACGGATACGGAAGCCCGCTATCTGCGCTCCTCGCAGGTGCTCTCCTTCGCAAGGCTGCGCAGCGGGCGTCCGGGCAAGCTGCCCGCCCCGGTCGAGGATGTGACCGCCGAGATCCCGCCCCATCTGCTGGCGCAGGTCGACCAGGCGCTCAGCGTCTCGGCCACCGGATCGCCCGACACCGTCCGGCGGGGGCTTGGCGCGATCCTCGAGCGCTACCGGCCCGACGAGCTGATCGTCACCGGGATGATCCACGACCATGCCGCCCGGGTCCGGTCCTTCGAGCTGGCGGCCGGCATCCTCGACGATCTGAGGGAGGCTGCCTAGGGTCAGGACCCGCTGGCGCAAAGCCTTTTGCCGCAACGGTTTCTCAATCTCTCCGGCCGAACATGGGCCGGTTCGTGCGCCCTGCGCGAGCCAGCCGAGTGACGAGGAGAGCAGGTGGCCGCCCCGAAACGCCAGGACGGAACGGAGCAACGCGACGCCGCACCGATCGCCCCCGCGCGCGCCCAGGCCCACGCGGGCGAGACGTCTCTGCGCCCCGACACCCGCCCCGACACCCATGCGGCGACCGCCCCCGCGTCGTCCGGCGCCTCGCTGCTGACGCTTAGCGTCGCCGCCGCCAGCTTCCTGGCCGGCGCCGCCTTTGCCGTCTGGCTGGTTCCCGAGCATCTGCGCCTTGTCGCCGCCGGCAGCGCGCTGGCGGTCGCCGGCCTTGCCATCGGCCTTGCCGGCGTGCTGCAGGGCGAGCGCGGCGCCCATCGCCGCGCCATGGCGCAGGCAAACGCCCGCCTTGCCGCGCTCGACGCCGAGCGCGGCCTGCTCACGGCCGAGACCGAACGGCTGCGCGACGAGATCTGGCGGCTGAAGGAGAGCGACGGCCGGCTGCGCGATGTGCTCGACACGCTCGGCGACGTGGTCACCCGCTGGCGCGCCGGCGGCGAGATCGTCTATGCCAACGACGCGGCCGAACGGCTGCTTCCCGCCGGATGGGCGCCGACCCTGCCGGCAGAGGCGCAGGCGGAGCAGGGCGGCGAAGCCGAGGCCAGCCGCGACATCGAGGTCGAGACCGCGGCCGGTCCGCGCTGGTTCGCCCGCCGCGACGTGCCGGTGCGCGACGGGCGCAGCGGCGAACCGCTGATCCAGACGATCCTGCGCGATGTCACCGACCGGCGCCGGATCGAGGACGCCTTGCTTGCCGCCTGCACCCAGGCGGAGACCGCCAACGCCTCCAAGAGCCGCTTCCTTGCCACCGTCAGCCACGAGATCCGCACGCCGCTGAACGGCATTCTCGGCATGACCGGCCTGCTCGCCGACACAAGGCTCACCGCCGAGCAGGCGAGCTATGTCGAGGCGGTGCGCGCCTCCGGCGAGATCCTGCTGCTGTTGATCAACGAGGTGCTCGACCTCTCGCGCATCGAGGCCGGCCGGCTGGACCTCGCGCCGGAGGAGATCGCGCTTGCCCCGCTCGCCGAAAGCGTCGTCGAACTCCTGTCGCCGCGCGCCCAGTCGAAGGGGCTGGAGATCGGCTGCTACATTTCGCCGGAGATGCCGGCCCGGCTCGTCGCCGATCCGACGCGACTGCGCCAGATCCTGTTCAACCTGGCCGGCAACGGGCTGAAATTCACCGAGCAAGGCGGCGTCGAAGTGTCGATCGAGCCGGTGGCGGAGCAAGCCGGCGCCGCGCCGCGGCGCTTTGCGATCACCGTGCGCGACACCGGCATCGGCTTCGCGCCGCAGGAGGCCGAGCGGCTGTTCGAGGAGTTCGAGCAGGTCGACCACGGCCCGGCCCGCCGCTTCGACGGCGCCGGCCTCGGCCTTGCCATCTCGCGCCGGCTGGCGCGGCTGATGGGCGGCGATGTCACCGCCCGCTCGGCGCCGGGCGAGGGCGCGACCTTCCGCGTCGAACTGCCGCTGGAGATCGCCGCCTCCGCGCAGCAGGCGGTGCCCACCCCGGAAACGGAGGCCCCGCGCGCGCTCGCCGGCGCCCGCATCGCGCTGGTCTCGACCAGCCGCATCGAGATGCCGCTGATTGCCCGCGCGCTCGCCGCGCAGGGCGCCGCGGCCGTGCTGCTCGCCCCCGGCAACGAGGCGGGCGACGACGCGCTGCTGGCCGCCGACCTCGTGCTGCTCGACCCGCTCGCCGTGACTGACGCCGGTGCCTGGCTCGCCAGTGCCCGCGCCGCCGGGCTTGCCGCCCCCGCCGGCGTGCTGCTGACGCCGAGCGAGCGCGACCGGCTGCCGCGCCTGCGCGAGGCCGGCTTCGGCGGCTACCTGATCCGCCCGGTGCGCGCCGCATCGCTGCGCGAGTTGTGCGCGACGCTGCTCGGCCGCGACAGCGGCCTGAATTCCGGCCTGAGTTCCCGCCTGTCGCCCTGGGACCGGCCGGAGCCGCGCGCCCTGTCCGAGGCCGAGGCAGCGGAGCGGGACGGCCCCCACAGCGCCCGGCCGTTGCGGGTCCTCGTTGCCGACGACAACGACATCAACCGCATGCTCAGCGAGGCCTTGCTGCGCAAGCTCGGCCACGAGCCGGTGGTGGTCGCCGACGGCGCCGCCGCCCTTGCCGCCGCCGCCGACGGGTCCTGCGACATGCTGTTGATGGACCTGCACATGCCGGGCATCGACGGGATCGCGGCGATCCGCCGCTTCCGCCAGATGGAGCAGGCCGGCGGCTGGCCGCGCGCGCCGGTCTATGTGGTCACCGCCGACGTCACTCCGGACGCCGAACAGGCGGCCCTTGCCGCCGGTGCCGATGCGGTCCTGTCGAAGCCGCTCGACCCGGATCTGCTTCGCCGGCGCATTGTCCGCCGCCTCCCCGAGACCCCGCTTCCGGGCGCCGACTGAAAACTTCGCCGATTGTCACGCAAGTGTTGGGAAAGTATGGTCTACGGCACGGTCAACGCAAACGACCGTCCGCCATGCGCGGCCGACTCGCACCAGGCTGATGCCGGCATGCTTTGCCGGCTGTCTCCCTGCCGTATGCGCGACGGCCGGCACCAACGACAAGACCCTGACCGGACCAGGCATTCGGACCGGCAGAGATATCTGGCGGCGTCTGCGGGAGGCAAGCAGGGAAGGCTTCGGGGCCATGACGAGAAACGTTGTTCTTTCGCCGCTGTCGCCGCGCGGCCTGATGCGCAAGTTCGTGCCGGCGATGGCCTCGTCCGGCTGGCTGCCCGGCATCAAGGCCGCACCGGCAAGCCGCGACGTTCCCAGCCTCGGCCGGATCGGCTCGCTGGAGGTGCGCCTGGCGCGCAGCGCCAAGGAGATCCGCAAGGCCCAGCAGCTTCGCTATCACGTCTTCTACGAGGAAATGTCGGCGATCGCCGATGCCGCGACGCAGGCGAACAAGCGCGACGTCGATGCCTATGACGACATCTGCGACCACCTCCTGGTGCTCGACCACGAGGCGTTCGAGCGTAACAAGCTCGGCCGCAAGGTGCCGCGCATCGTCGGCACCTACCGGCTGCTGCGCCAGGACGTTGCCGAGCGCCATGGCGGCTTCTACACCTCGGCCGAGTTCGACATCCAGTCGCTGGTCGACGCCCATCCGCGCCTGCAGTTCCTGGAGCTCGGCCGCTCCTGCGTGCTCAAGCCCTATCGCACCAAGCGCACGGTGGAGCTGCTGTGGCACGGCATCTGGGCCTATGTGCTGATGCACCGCATCGACGTGATGGTCGGCTGCGCCTCGATCGAGGGCACCGACCCGGAGCGGATCGCCTCGCAGCTCGCCTTCCTGCACCACAATGCGCGGGCGCCGGAGCCCTGGCGGGTGCGCGCCCTCGACGCGCGCTATGTCGAGATGAACCGCATGCCGAAGGCCGAGGTCAACGAGCGCCAGGCGCTGCGCGAGCTGCCGCCCCTGATCAAGGGCTATCTGCGGCTCGGCGCCTATATCGGCGAGGGCGCCGTGGTCGACCACCAGTTCGGCACCACCGACGTGCTCATCGTCATGCCGGTGGAGGCGCTGAACAGCCGCTATGTCAACCATTACGGGGCGGATGCCGGCCGCTACGCCGGCCAGTAGCCGCTCCGCCCCCCGTTCCGCCCCTCAGCTCCGGCCACCCGCTCCGGCCCCTCCGTTCCGGGGGCCGGCGGTTACGGCTGCGGGCCGTCATAGCCCTCGATGATCACCAGGTCCGACACCGCATGGGCGGCGCGCAGCGACTTGGCATAGGCATAGCCGGCGCTCTCGTAGCAGGCGAGCGCCTGTTCGTAGCTGTCGAACTCGATCACCACGTTGCGCTGGCGCGCCGTGCCTTCCTTGCACTCGAAGCGGCCGCCGCGCACGATGAAGCGGCCGCCATAGGCGCGGAACGCCTCGGCATTCGCCTCGATATATTTCCTGTAGGCGTCCGGATCGCTCACATCGACCCGTGCCACCCAGTATCCCTTTGCCATGCTTGCACCTTTCGCGGAGTTGCGGCGGCGCGGCGCCGCCTGCCTCGTCGTCCCGAGCCGGTCAAGGCGTAGCGCGCGGCGGGCCGGGCTGTAAAGCCGCGCGGTGCATCCGGCGCCGCCGGCGACCAGGCTTAACACCCCCTTAAATCGCCGCATTTAGGCTCCAAGGCGAAGCTTGGACGCGCGCGCATCTGACCCGCGCGGGTCTGGCCCGCACGGCGAGATCCGCGCGCACTGGAGGGAACAGGCCGAATCGATGGCTCGGGGATCGTCAACCGGAGGCCGGCGCACCACCCGCGTCGAGCCGAAGATGGAGCGTGGCGGCGCGACGCTCGACATGCGCCTGACCGGAGCCGACCGGCCGGCCGCCGGCGGCCGCGCGCCCGCCT
>NZ_FYAV01000012.1:0-688 GCF_900185745.1 Stappia sp. TSB10GB4
CCACGCCGGCCGGGCTTGAGGGAGCGGCAAGCCGAGAGGGAGATGGAGCGTTCGATCGATCACGTGAGGCGGACACGCCGTGCGACCCGACCGGCCGTCGAGGCCGTGGTTCCGTTAGGCGCCGCCCACGCGCAACCCATCTTGGGCCATGGCGGTTCACCATGCCGCCGAAACAGGCCGGACATACGAACCGCTGTCGATCCGAGCGAGCCTCAACTAATCGCTTGCCCTCAGGGGGCCGTCCACATACGGGTCGCGCTTCGCTTGCCCGGGACGACGTCCTGAGAGAGGGGCACGGCCGTGCCTTCGCCCTTCGGTGATCATCCGGCCGCCGTCCACCCGCCCACCGAGGTCACCCCGGCCAAGGCGAAGCCGCGCGCCGGGGGCCATTCGTTCCCAGAGCGGCGGTGAGGACACGTCCGCGCGAACCCCACCCACAGGTTGTCACCCCGGCAGCAGGCGAAGCCGGAGAGCCGGGGGCCATTCGTTGCCAGAGCGGTGGCGAGGACACGTCCGCGCGAACCCCACCCACAGGTTGTCATCCCGGTTCCGGCGCAGCCGGAGACCGGCAACTGTGTTCATGCGATGCGATAGGGGACGTTGTCGCGCAGCATGGCGTTGAGGCGGATGAGGAGTTTTCGTGCGGTGGCGATGAGGGCGATCTTGCGGGCTTTCGCGGTTTGGGTGA
>NZ_FYAV01000011.1:0-9136 GCF_900185745.1 Stappia sp. TSB10GB4
GCGGCAGGGACCCTGATGACGACGGGCGAAAGCCCAACCCCGGTCCGGTCGCCTGCCACTGGTCTCCCGGCGGTTCAGGCCGGGAGACCGCCCAAACTCTACCACCTCTTCAGACGAACAACCCCGGGCAAGCGAAGCGCGACCCGGGGTCTATTGGTTGCCAGAGCGGTTGCGGGAGCCCCTTAACTCCTCCCCGCGTCATCCCGCACGAAGCGTGAGCCAGATGCGGGATCGGAGAGCCGAGGGCGCTGGCGGCCGCGCTCCCGAAAGACACCACGACCGCCGTGGCTCCCCGGTCCCGGATCTTCGGCCTGCGGCCTCGTCCGGGAAGACGCTAAGGAGAGGTAGGCGTGAAGACGCGGTGGCGCCTGCGGAAGATGCCGGGGAAAGGGGGGCGGGGAAAAGGAACCGGGAAAAGGGGAGCCGGGAAAAGGGGAAGGACAAAAACGAACGCCCACCGGTGGGAGGAGGTACCGGTGGGCGTCGTTTTGGGTGGCCGGTGAGGGAGGAGGAACACCGGCCGGTACGGGAGCGAAGCGTGGGAGGAGGATCGCTTGCTCCGTTGGTTGAGATATGGGGGAGTCGCGCCCCTGTTTAAAGAGACGATGTTGCATATCAGCCCTGCTTTTTGTGCAGAGCAGCATAAAATTTTGAAAATCGAACTTTTTCAATGGCTTAAAAGAAAACGCCGCCCCCCCCGAAGGGACGGCGTCTTCCGTTTGCGGTGCCCCCGCGAGGGCTGTGCGTCGTCTCAGCGGGTGTGGCTGCGGGCGATGAAATCGATATCGCCGCGGCCGATTCCCAGATCGCTGAGCTCGCGATTGGACAGGCGGGACAGCTCGTCATAGGTGCGACGGTACTGCTGCCAGGAATTGTACTTGCGAACGAGGGTGTTGAACATGATGTCGGTCCTGATGTCGAGGCTGGCGCCGAGGGGCCGGGGCGGCGCGGATTGGGCGCCAGCATCCCGAACCGCCGCATTGCGGCGAAGCCGGTGTTTCGTTGGGGTTGCGCCCGCCCGCCGGTCGGGAGGAGGGGACCGGCGGGCGGCGCGTTCGACTGACGGGTCCGGGAGGAGAAGACCCGCCGGTTCGAGATGGGATCAGCCGATCACCGCGCGGCGAGCGACGGTCGGGATCTCGCCACGCGAGATGCCGAGATCGTCAAGCTCGCGCGGGGTCAGGCGCGACAGCTCCGTGACGGTGCTGTGATAGGCCCGCCAGTTGCGGTATTTGCGAGCGAGGGTCGTGAACATGTCAAACTCCGTGATCTTTTTCTTATTGCTCCCGAAGCGGCCGCTCTTCGCTCATTTTTTGCGCTGCGTCATCGTTCGGTGACACTGATATGGGCTGCGTCGCGCACTTTGTGAGGCGCTATTTTCGCATGCCCGGATTGCGGCTTTCGCCGAGGTCGCACACCCAGCGGGCATGCCCAAGAAAAAAGCGACGCCCGCCGGTGGGAGGAGGTACCGGCGGGCGTCGCAATGTCCGAACGGGATTGGGAGGAGGAGATCCCGTCGGCAACACGTCAGGAGACAGGGGAGGAGGTCTATCTCCTTGAACGTGAACTGTTAACGGCTGGCGCTGCGGGCGATGAAGGGGATGTCGCCGCGGGCGATGCCGAGATCGTTGAGCTCGCGGGTGGTCAGCCGCGACAGCTCGGAAACGGTGGTCTGGTAGGTCCGCCAGTTGCGGTATTTGCGAGCGAGAGTGTCGAACATGGCATCCTCATTTGCACGATGTGCGGGAGTTGGCTGCCTGGGTCATCCCTCGTCAGCGCTCCGATCCGATGACCAGAAGATAGTTTTTTCAGGTGCCGAAAAAAAGCGCAGATAGTGCACAGCAGCTATGCAGATTGTGCATCGCAAAATAGTTGCGCGCGCGCTCGTTATGCCGACGACTCGCGCCGGCCGCCGGAGCGGGCGGCGAGGGCGCGCGGTTGACCGCGCGGCAGGGGAGAGCTAAGAGCCGAACCCCTGAGCCAATGCCATCTTTCACCGGGTTTCAGCCAAGGCCATGCGCGTCGACGATTTCGACTTCGAGCTGCCGCCGGAGCGCATCGCGCTGCGCCCGGCCCGTCCGCGCGATGCCGCGCGCCTGCTGGTGGTGCGCCCGGTTGGCGCGCCGCTGCCGGGCGAGGCGCTGGAGGATCGAGGCGTGCGCGACCTGCCCCTGCTGCTGGCGCCGGGCGATGCGCTGGTCTTCAACGACACGCGGGTGATCCCGGCGCAGTTGGAAGGCACGCGCACGCGCGGCGAGGCGGTGGCGCGGATCGGTGCGACGCTGCACCTGCGCGCCGGAGGCGATCGCTGGTGGGCCTTCGCGCGCCCGGCCAAGAAGCTGATCATTGGCGACCGCGTCCAGTTCGGCGGCGAGGGCAGGGCCTGCCTGCTCGGCACGCTGGACGCCACGGTCGCGGACAAGCGCGAGAGCGGCGAGGTGCTGCTCGCCTTCGACCTTGCCGGCCCGATGTTGGACGAGGCGATCGCCGCCGTCGGCCATATCCCGCTGCCGCCCTATATCGCGGCCAAGCGCGGCGAGGACGAGCAGGACCGGCAGGACTATCAGACGATCTTCGCGGAAAAGGACGGGGCCGTCGCCGCGCCGACCGCCGGCCTCCATTTCACCGACGACTTGCTGGCGGCGCTCGACGCGCGCGGCATCGAGCGGCACCGGGTGACGCTGCATGTGGGGGCGGGCACGTTCCTGCCCGTCAAGGCGGACGACACCGACGAGCACCACATGCATGCCGAATGGGGCGAGGTGAGCGCTGAGACGGTCGCGGCGCTGCGCGCCGTGCGGGCGCGCGGCAACAGGGTCGTCGCCGTCGGCACCACCTCGCTGCGCATCCTGGAAAGCGCGGCGCAGGGCGATGAGGGGCTGGCGCCCTTTGCCGGCGAAACATCGATCTTCATCACGCCGGGCTACCGCTTCCGCGCCATCGACGCGTTGATGACCAATTTCCACCTGCCGCGCTCGACCCTGTTCATGCTGGTGTCGGCGCTGTCGGGCCTTGAGACGATGCGCAAGGCCTATGCCCATGCCATCGCCACCGGCTATCGCTTCTATTCCTATGGCGACGCCTCGCTGCTCTTCCCCAAGGATCCTGCATGACCGCGCCGTTTTCCTTCCGCCTCCTTGCAACCGACGGCATGGCCCGGCGCGGCGAGATCGTCACGCCGCACGGGCGGGTCGCAACGCCGGCCTTCATGCCGGTAGGCACGCAGGCGACCGTCAAGGCGATGTATCCGGACCAGGTGCGGGAGCTCGGCGCCGACGTGGTGCTGGGCAACACCTATCACCTGATGCTGCGGCCGGGCGCCGAGCGCATCGCCCGGCTCGGCGGGCTGCACCGCTTCATGAACTGGCCGCACACGATCCTGACCGACTCGGGCGGCTTCCAGGTGATGTCGCTGGCGCAGTTGCGCAAGCTCACCGAGGACGGCGTCACCTTCCAGAGCCATATCGACGGCTCGCGCCATGTGATGACGCCGGAACGCTCGGTCGAGATCCAGCAGTTGCTCGGTTCCGACATCCAGATGCAGCTCGACGAATGCATCGCGCTGCCGGCGCCGCGCGAGGACGTGGAGCGGGCCATGCGCCTGTCGCTCCGCTGGGCCGAGCGCTCGCGCGCGCAGTTCGAGACGATGGGCGGGCCGGGGCGCGGCCAGGCGCTCTACGGCATCGTCCAGGGCGGCGACGTGCCGGACCTGCGGATCGCGTCGGCTGAGGCGCTGGGGGAGATGCCGTTCGAGGGCTATTCGGTCGGCGGGCTGGCGGTCGGCGAGCCGCAGGAGGTGATGCTGGCGATGCTGGAGATCACCACCCCGGCGATGCCGGTGGACAAGCCGCGCTATCTGATGGGCGTCGGCACGCCGGAGGACATCCTGGAGAGCGTCGCGCGCGGCATCGACCAGTTCGACTGCGTGATGCCGACGCGGGCCGGCCGCCACGGCCTCGCCTATACCCGCTACGGCAAGGTGAACCTGAAGAACGCCCGCCATGCGGACGATCCGCGCCCGCTGGACGAGGCCTCGGGCTGCCCGGCGGCGCGGGACTATTCGCGCGCCTATCTGCACCATCTGGTGAAGGCCGGCGAGGGGCTGGCCGCGATGCTGCTGACCTGGACCAATCTTGCCTATTACCAGACCTTGATGCGCGAGATGCGCGCGGCGATCGAGGAGGGCCGGTTCGAGGACTTCCGGGCGAAGACGCGCGAGGACTGGGCCCGCGGAGATCTGGCGCCGCTCGACTGACGGGCCTGCGCGCCGGCGGGCGCAACCGTCCCCGTGAAATCCTCCGCGCGCTTTACCATCCGTTCACGCGATCGGAGCTATCAGGCTGTATTCAATTGCTTATTCTGCGATCGGGTGTGCCGGTCGGCCAGAGGATTTCCCGAATGCGTCACAAGCCGAAGGTGCGCGGCGAGCTTCGCTCGGCCCCCAGAGCCCCTTGCCGAATTCCCGCCATCATCGTCGACCGGGGCGTGTCGATCTCCTGCATGGTCGAGGATCTCAGCATCACCGGCTGCCGCGTGCGCCTCGCCGGCCAGCACATGCTCGCCGCGCGGTTCGCCTTCGAGTTTCCCCGGCGCGCCATCACGGTCGATGCGGAACTGGTCTGGATGCAGGGCGACGAGGCGGGCATCCGCTTCCTGCACAAGAAGGCGGGCGAGGAAAGGGCAGCCGGCAGGCCGCACGTTCCCCCGGCCGAGACGTTCGACGAACGCGTCGAGATCGGCTAGTCACCCGAATCTGAAGTTCGTCACATGGGGCGGCAAGCTCTGAACGAACTTCAGATTCAAAGAGGGTGACTAGCAAGTTCATGTTTTGAGTGTGGTTTTCGAATTTGAAATACGCTCTGGAGGTCGTTGCTAACATCAGGCGTATTTCAAATTCACCACACTCTAGAATCGAGACAGGAAGGCGGGCGTCGGCCAGCCGTCCGCCGGGATGCCGAGACGCAGTTGCTCTGCCCGCACCGCCGCGCGGGTGCCGGCGCCGAGGATGCCGTCGATCTTGCCGACATCGTGGCCCTTTGCGGCAAGCTTTTCCTGCAACTGCTTCATCTGCGCGTCCGACAGGCCGGGGTCCGGATTGCCCGGATCGTAGCGGGGGGCGCCGGCGAGCCGCGTTGCCAGATAGGCGGCGGTCGTCGTGTAGATGAACGACTGGTTCCACTCCAGATAGACGCGGAAATTCGGGTAGGCGAGGAAGGCCGGGCCCTTGTGGCCCTGCGGCATCAGCAGCGCGGCCGGCAGGTTCGCCGCAGGCAGGCGGCCCTGGCGGGCGGTGACGCCGGCGCTGGCCCATTCGCCGACGGTGGAGTCGAAGTTGAGGCCGGTCTTCTCCCAGGGCAGGCTGGCGGGCAGCTTGACCTCGGTCAGCCAGGGCTCGCCGGCGCGCCAGCCGAGGCTCTTGATGAAGCCGGCGGCGGTGAGGATCGTGTCCGGCGCACTGCCCTTGAGGTCGACATGGCCGTCGCCGTCGCCGTCCTTGCCGAAGCGGATGATGTCCGCAGGCAGCATCTGCACCTGGCCGATCTCGCCGGCCCAGGCGCCGGTGGTGCGGGCCGGGTCGAGGTCGCCATGGGCGACCATCTCGATGGCGGCGATGAGCTGCGGGCGGAAGAGCTGCGGCCGGCGGCAGTCATGGGCGAGCGTCGCCAGCGCGTTCACCGTGTTGAAATCCCCCTGGACGGCGCCGAAATCGGTCTCCAGCGCCCAGAAGGCGGTGATCACCGGCGCCGGCACGCCGTAATCGGCCTCGGCCCTTGCGAAGATCGCGGCGTGCTTCTTCATGTTGGCGGCGCCGTGCTTCAGCCGGTAGTCGTTGACCGAACGCCTGGAGAAGGTGAGGAAATCCTGCTTGAAGACGCCTTGCGCGCGGTCGCGCGACAGCACCGTCCTGTCGATCTGCGCGCCGCCCAGCGTCTTGCGGATCGCCGCATCCGGCAGCCCCTTGGCGCGGGCCTCCTCGGCGACGCCGCTCAGAAACGCGCCGAAATCGCCGCCGCAGGGCGTGTTGGCCGACGCCGGCGATGTGGCGAAGAGCGCAGCGAGGCAGGCGGCGGCAAGGGAGAGGCGAGGCAGGCGGCAGATCATCGGCGGGCCCTTTCGGCTGGACGAGTCGTCCCTGATCTTGCGGGAGGCGACCCTGCGGAAACAAGCCCGGCGCGGCAAAATTCCGCTCAGCCGGTGCGCGAGCGTGGCTGCCGCTCGGCGAGATAGTCGACGGCGGCCTCGAAGGGCAGGGGGCGGCAGAACAGGAAGCCCTGGCCGAACTGGCAGCCGCGCTGGTGCAGGTAGCGGGCCTGCGCCCGCGTCTCGATGCCTTCCGCCACCACCATCAGGCCAAGGCCCGAGGCGATCGCCAGGAAGCCGTCGATGATCACCTCCGAGGAGCGGTCGCGGCCGATGCCTTCGACGAATTCGCGGTCGACCTTCAGCTCGTGGATGGTGAATTCGCGCAGGTGCTTGAACGAGCCGTAGCCGGTGCCGAAGTCATCCATCGAGATGCGGACGCCGAGGGCGGCCAGCATGTCGACATTGTCGCGGATCGTCTCCGCCGCGCGGGCGATGAACACGTCCTCGGTGATCTCCAGGGTGAGCAGCCGGGCGAGTTGCTGGTTCTCCATCACCAGCCGGCGCAGATCGTCCATGCCGCTGCGGGTCGCCAGCATGGATTCCTCCATGTTGAAGGAGATGCCGCGGCTGTCGAGGCCGAGCTCGGCAAAGCGCCGGAGATCCTCCACCACCTGCCGCGCGACCTTCATGGTGAAGTCGCCCTGCAGGCCGAACTCGTCGATCTTCGGCAGGAACTGGTCGGGCATCAGGAGCCCGCGCTGCGGATGGCGCCAGCGGGCGAGGGCCTCGAAACCGGCATGGGCATTGTCGGCGAGCGCGACCTTGGGCTGGTAATGCAGCACGAATTCGCCCTCGCGCAGCGCCCGCTCGACCTCCTCCCGCTCCTCCAGCCCGAAACGCTGCGGCGCCATCTGCGGCGAATAGATGGTGAAGGACGGCCGCTTCTCCTGCTTGGCGACATACATGGCGCGATCCGCCGCCGCCATCAGCGCCTGCGGCCCGTAAGGAACCTCCCGGCTGCAGGCGACGCCGATGCTGGCGCCGACCCGGAGCTCGCGTCCGGCGTGGCGCACCGGCGTCACCGTCGCCTCCAGCACCCGCTTGGCGAACTGCTCGGGATCTCGGCTGCCTTCCCGCGAGACGATGGTGATGGCGAATTCGTCGCCGCCGAGCCGGGCGACCATGTCGCCGGGGCGCACCAGCTTGCGATAGCGCTGCGCCAGTTCCCGCAGCACCGTGTCGCCGGCCGCATGGCCATAGGCGTCGTTGATCGGCTTGAAACTGTCGAGGTCGATCAGCAGGAAGATGAGGTCGCCGTCGCTGCCGGCGGCGAGCGCCGCGCTGTCCATATAGGCGTCGAAGGCCTTGCGGTTGGCGACGCCGGTCAGCCCGTCATGGGCGGCGATGAATTCCAGTTCCGCCTGCTTCTGCTCGCGCTCGCGCGCCAGCTCGCGATTGCGCACCAGCGCCCGCTGGAGCTCCTGCACGGAGCCGGCGATGCTGCCGATCTCGTCGCGCCGCGCGGTGCAGGGCACCGGCGTCGACAGGTCGCCGCGCAGCAGCGCCTGGATGGCACGGACGAGACCGGTGATCGGCCGGGCAATGGCCCGCGAGGCGGCGATGCTGACCCCCACCACGACCAGCGCGGCGAACAGGGCGAGGAGCAGGAAATTCCGGTTCAGCCGATCGAAGGTGGCGCCGGCCTCGCTCATCGCCCTGCGGAACTGCTCGCTCGCCCGGTCGCCGATCGACTGGGCGTGGTGCTCGACCTCGGCATAGGTCTTGTGGCCGCCGCGGGTCGCCATCGCGCCGAGCGTGGCGTTGCGAAGGATCAGCAGCACCGCCTGCGAGGTGTTCTGGCGATAGGTGGCAAAGCCCCGCCGCAGGTCCTCCGTTCCCTCGAACCCGGCCTTGTCGAGGACGGCAATGTCGGACATTGCGCATTCGAGCCCGTAGTTGATCGCGCGCAGGGTCCCTTCGAGCTCGCCGCCGCGCACGCCGATCTCGCTCCACATCGACAGCTTGTAGAGATTTGCCTCGACGCTCGCCAGGTGATGGGACACTTCGTGGGCGCGGTGCAGCACCGTCTCCAGCCGGGTGAGGTTGGCGACGATCGCCGCCCGCTGCTGGGTCAGCGCGTGCCAGACGAGCATGACCATGACCGCAAGGGCGATCAGGGTCGCGAGCGGGGCCGCCATCACCTTGGCCAGGATCGGCCAGTTGGAGAAGCGGAGGCGGCCGGCCAGACTATCCGGTCGGCGCATCTTCGAAAGCCCCCGCGCACAGGACGCGCTCGCCGTCCTCCAGCATGAAACAGGTGTGGAAGCCCACCGCCGACTTCGCGGTCTTCGGATGCGGGAAGAGGAGCAGGAACACCTTCTCGCCCGTTTCCAAAGCGGAGGCGACCGCAAGCTGCGTCCAGAACCGGCCCTCGATGTCGGTGATGTTGGAGACGTCGATGCCGACCAGCTCCGGATGGCCGGTGTCGAACCAACTGACGCCCGCGGTGGTGACGCCCCACAGGTGCAACCCGTTCGCCTC
Organism: Stappia sp. TSB10GB4; assembly: GCF_900185745.1. NCBI lineage: Bacteria > Pseudomonadati > Pseudomonadota > Alphaproteobacteria > Hyphomicrobiales > Stappiaceae > Stappia > Stappia sp. TSB10GB4. The sequence goes on from NZ_FYAV01000011.1 coordinate 8,626, forward strand.
GCGCAGCCAGGGCGGATTGCGGAAATCCTCCAGGGCGGTTTCGAGACCGGCCTCGTCGATGTGCCGGCGCGCCAGTTCCGCCAGCTCCACCACATGCTCGCGCACCAGGTCGAGGTCGGCGCCGGCCGTGCGCGCGTGCAAGGCCTCGGCGGCGGCGACCGGCGACAGCGCCCCGTCGGCCTCGGCGAACGCGGCAGCGGGCAGGGCCGCCAGCAGGCTCAAGGCAACGGTCAGGGTTTGCACGGAACCAGTCATTCACTCCTCCAAACCGCTACTGAAACCGATACAACCGAGTCATGAAAGCGCCTTTAAGGCATGTTGTGAACTTTTTGCTACCAAGGTCGCGGACACGCAGTTGTGCCGGGTCCCGCCAGAATGATGAGCCCCCTGTATGTCCGGGTTGTGTCATGATGCTTGCGGGACGGAGGCCGTTGGACCCCTGGTCGTTGTGAGACCGTAGACCGGCATTTGGCCCCGTCCCGCTTCGCATGATCAACCTGAACAGTTGCAC
>NZ_FYAV01000009.1:0-10797 GCF_900185745.1 Stappia sp. TSB10GB4
CCGCAAACCCGCGGGCCGAGGCGAACACGCGCGGATCCGGCGTCTTGATCGTCAACAAGGCCGCGCCCACCGGTCCCACCGAAGGGATCGCCTTAAGCCGCCGGGCGAGGTCGTCGTCGCGCACGAACGCTTCGAGCTCCGCCTCGACCTTTGCAAGCGCCGGCGCCAGCGCGGCATATTGCTCGCCCTGCAGCGCGAACAGCTTGCGGGCGAGCGGCGGCAGGGCGGGGTCGCTCGCCACCTGCTCCAGCAGCGTCTCGATGCGGCACAGCCCCTTGGGCGCGATCAGCCCGAACTCGGCCGCATAGCCGCGGATCGCGTTGGCAACCTGGGTGCGCGCCCGGATCAGGCTGGCGCGCACGCCCATCAGCATCAGCCGGGCCTGTTGCTCGGGGCTCTTCTCCGGCACGAAGCGCATGCCAGGACGCCCGCCCGCCTCGCACAGTCCGGCCGCGTCGGCCGCGTCGTTCTTGTTGCGCCCGACATAGGGCTTGGCGCGGTGCGGCGCGATCAGCCGGGGCTCGTGGCCCCAGCTTCGCAGCCGGCGCGCCAGGTGGTGGGCGCCGGTGCAGGCCTCGATCACCACCCGCGCCGGCGGCAAGGCCGTGAAGAACGCTTCAAGCTGGCCGCGCCGCAGTTGCCTGCGCAGCACCGTCGTGCCGGCCGCGTCAACCCCGTGAAGCTGGAAGAGATGCTTGGACGTGTCCATGCCGATGCGCGTAATCTCGTTCATTGGGCGGCTCCTTCGATGTGTTGGGACCATCATCTTGGCGCAAAACGACGCCGGATGGGGGCCGTCCACCCCAACGGGGCCGGAGAGCCGAGGGCCTCACGAAGGCACTCCCGAACGCCCCCACGACCGCGGTGGCTCTCCGGTCCCGGATCTTCGGCCTTCGGCCTCGTCCGGGAAGACGCGGGGAAAGGTCTGTGCAACAAACCTCCGCTGAGGGTGCCAATGGCTCCCGGCTCTCCGGCTTCGCCTGCGGCCGGAAGGGCGCCGGAGCGAGAAAACCCCCGAAAACCGCCCCTACCCGCCCGGCCGGCAGAGAAATGCCGCGGCGAGCGTCATCGGCGCGCGGGCGGAGGTCGGGCACGAGCGATCGAGCGTTTCCCAGGTGGTGTTGTTGAGCATCATGGAACAGCGGGCGAGCCTCGGCCCGTCGGGGCCGCGCAGGCAGACGGTTTCGCCGATCCGGTACTTCACGCCGAAATAGCGGCAGGGGCAGTCGGGGCGCGTGCCGGCGCTGCTGCCATCCGCAAGGGAGATGCCGCCCGCGCCCCCCGGCCGGTCGGCAACGATATCGGCGGCGGAGGGCCCTGCGAAAGCCAGGAGCAGAAGCATGGCGCATGCCAGACCCGACAGCAAAACAGCCAAGCGAGGAGATGAGATCGGCGCAAGCCCGCTGCCCGCGGCGACCCTTGAAAGAGCCGGCGCCGCCCGCCCGTCACGGGCCCGTCTGATACGGATGCGGGGCAGCCATGTCCTGCGCATGCGCGATGATAGCACGCACGCGCGGCATCGGCGAGCTTTCTGACGTTGCGGAATCCGGCCCTGGTCACCCGAATCCGAAATTCACCACACCAGAAACATAGGCTTGCTAGTCATCCTTTTGAATCTGAAGTTCGTTCAGAGCATGCCGAGAAATGTGACGAACTTCAGATTCGGGTGCCTAGTCGGTCGCCGCTCCGGCGACCAAGGTGCCGTTCTTCGCCAGCCAACTGTCGGCCATGGCGGCGGCGCGGCGGCGCACCTTCTCGGAGGCAAGGCCGAAGCTGCGCTCCTGCGCCTCGCCGATCCACAGCGCATCAGCGCCCTGCGCCCGGCGCTGGGCGACCGTCAGCCACATCAACCCGTCGGTGCGGTTTTCCACGCCGCGGAACTCGCCGTTCGACAGCAGTTCGCCGAGCCGCGCCTGTGCCATCAGATGGCCCTTCTGCGCGGCGAGCTTCAGCCAGCGCGCCGCCATGTGCGGGTCGCGCTCCTGCTCGTCGAGATACAGCATGCCGAGATGGAACTGGGCATCCGCGTCGCCGAAATAGGAGGCGGCATAGGTGAAGATCTCGCGTGCCCGCGCCACGTTCGGCTGGATCGCGCTGTTGTTGATGCCGGTGAGATAATAGGAGCCGAGTTCGACGAAGGCGCTGGCGATGAACGGCGCGCGCGGCGAGGTCGGGCTGTCGTCGGCATATTTCGAGGCGACCTGGCGGAAATATTCGAACGCCTTGATGTCGTCTTCCTGCACGCCGTCGCCGCGCGAATACATCCGCCCAAGCTTCCAGGCGGCGAGCGGGTGGCCCTGTTCGGCCGCGAAGCGCAGCGAGTCGAGCGCCCGCTCCTTCTCGCCGGCATAGTAGAACTGCGTGCCGACGCGCAGCGCCTCGCCGGGCGACAGATCCTGCGAGGCGGGCGCCGCGCCCGACAGTCTCGCCGCCGCTTCCGCAGCCGTTTCCTGCGCCAGGGCAGCAACGGGGGCCGCAACGGGCATGACCAGCGCCACGACCAGAGTTCGGGCGACAGCGCACACAAGGCCTGAACCGATGATCCGCATCATTGAGCACCTCGCGCCCGCGCCGGGTCATCTGTCTTCGCGTGCCGGCAGCCATCGGCGGCCGTGTCGCATCGTGAAGCGTGCCCTTCGCGCAAGCGTCCTGTCCTTATCTCGCGGGTCCTCGCCCGGATGCCGAAAGCCGAAAGGCCGTCGCGCCGCCGGGCGGACCCGTCAGGTTGCGCGGCGCGCATCGGCGCCACGTCCCCCCGTCTTGTTCTGCCCCTGATCCTGTCCGGGGAGAGACCTCCCCGACTGCCCGTCACGATACGGATCGGCGCACCTGCCAGTCGCCGAGTTCCGCCATGCGGGCCTCCTCTTCCTGTTCTCTCCGGACTCTAGACCGGCAACTGGGCAAGAGTAGGACCGTGCCCGCCATCCCACCGCCGCATTCCCCGGCACAGGCTTCGGACACCCGTCACGGTGGCCGTCAAAAAATGGCCGAAACGCGGCATGGCCGCCCCGATCCCCTCGCCCATGGAAGAGTCTTGCAACACTGTTGCAGGATCGTCACAAACGACAGGGCCGGCGGACGGCTCACCCGAGAAGCACATTCACCAGCGCGGAAACGATCAGCGCCCCCGCCGCCACCAGGTCGACCCGGCGCGCCACCCCCTTGTGCGAAATGATGTTCATGACCATTCCCTCCGGTTCCGCCCGCCTCTCAACCCTCGGGCCGCATCGCCATCCTGCCAGGGAGGAGTTGAAAAACGGTTGTTGGCCGGGCACTCAATGCTTGATCCTTGGCCGAATCCGCCGCACTTGGCAGACTTGGTGAATGATTCGGGCGCGGACCCGCGCCCCCGACCGGACAGAGCATGAGCATCGACCACGACCTCTTCGACACGGGCGCCGCCCCGTCCCCCGGCAAGCAGGCCAGCGCCGCGACGGTCGAGCGCCCAACCTCGGCATCAGCATCGGCATCGGCATCGATCCCGGCGCCCGCGCCGAGCGCCCGCCGCAGCGCGCCCCCCCGCGCCGAGCGCGGCGACGGCTCCGACTATACGGCCGAGCATATCGAGGTGCTGGAAGGGCTGGAGCCGGTGCGCCGGCGTCCGGGCATGTATATCGGCGGCACCGACGAGCGCGCGCTGCATCACCTCTTTGCCGAGGTCATCGACAATTCGATGGACGAGGCGGTGGCCGGCCATGCCAGTTGGATCGAGGTGACGCTGGGCGCCGATGGCAGCCTGACGGTCGTCGACAACGGCCGCGGCATTCCGGTCGACCCGCATCCCAAGCACCGCGACAAGTCGGCGCTCGAGGTCATCATGACCACGCTGCATGCGGGCGGAAAGTTCGACAGCAAGGTCTACGAGACCTCCGGCGGCCTGCATGGCGTCGGCGTCTCGGTGGTCAACGCCCTGTCGGAGGAACTGACCGTCGAGGTCGCCCGCGCCCGCAAGCTCTACCGCCAGGTGTTCCGCCGCGGCGCGCCGGTCGGCCCGCTGGAATGCGTCGGCGACGTGCAGAACCGGCGCGGCACCTTGGTGCGCTTCCTTCCCGACGAGCAGATCTTCGGCAAGGGCGCGGCGTTCAAGGCGGCGCGCCTGTTCAAGATGGCGCGCTCCAAGGCCTATCTCTTCTCCGGCGTCGAGATCCGCTGGCGCTGCGATCCGGCGGTCGCCGTGCTCGAGGGCGTCGAGGCCGAGGCAACCTTCCACTTCCCCGGCGGCCTGCGCGACTATCTCCAGGACGCGCTCGGCAAGGAGCGCCGCGTCATCGACGACACCTTCGCCGGCCGGACGAAAGAGACCGGCCGTCATGGCGCCGTCGAATGGGCCATCACCTGGTTCGCCGGCGACGGCTTCATCAATTCCTACTGCAACACCGTGCCGACGCCCGAGGGCGGCACCCATGAGGCGGGCCTGCGCTATGCCCTGCTGCGCGGGCTGAAGGCCTATGCCGAGCTGACCGGCAACAAGAAGGCCGCCATCATCACCGGCGACGACATCGTCACCTCGGCCGGCGCCATGCTCTCCGTCTTCATCCGCGAGCCGGAATTCGTCGGCCAGACCAAGGACAAGCTGGCGACCTCCGAGGCGACCCGCATCGTCGAGACGGCCGTGCGCGATGCCTTCGACCACTGGCTGACCGCCTCGCCCAACCAGGCCAACAAGCTGCTCGACTGGGTGATCGACCGGGCCGAGGAGCGGCTGCGCCGGCGCCAGGAGAAGGACGTCGCCCGCAAGACCGCGGTGCGCAAGCTGCGCCTGCCGGGCAAGCTCGCCGACTGCGCCTCCAACCAGGCGGCCGGCTCGGAACTGTTCATCGTCGAGGGCGATTCGGCCGGCGGCTCCGCCAAGCAGGCCCGCAACCGGCTCAACCAGGCCGTCCTCCCCTTGCGCGGCAAGATCCTCAACGTCGCCAGCGCCGGGCGCGACAAGTTCGCCGCCAACCAGCAACTCGCCGACCTGATCCAGGCGCTCGGCTGCGGCACAGGCAAGACCTATCGCGATGCGGACCTGCGCTACGAGAAGGTGGTGATCATGACGGACGCCGATGTCGACGGCGCCCATATCGCCTCGCTGCTGATCACCTTCTTCTACCGCGAGATGCCCGAGCTCATTCGCAACGGCCATCTCTATCTCGCCAATCCGCCGCTCTACCGGCTGACCCAGGGCGGGCGCACGCTCTATGCCCGCGACGACGCCCACAAGGACGCGCTGCTCGCCCGCGAGTTCAAGGGCAGTGCCAAGGTCGATATCGGCCGCTTCAAGGGCCTCGGCGAGATGCTTCCCGCCCAGCTCAAGGAGACGACGATGGACCCGGCGAAGCGCAGCCTCTTGCGCGTCGAGATCAGCGCCGCCGATCCGGAAGGCACCGGCTCGGCGGTGGAGCGGCTGATGGGCAACAAGCCCGAGGCGCGCTTCCAGTTCATCCAGGAAAACGCCTGCTTCGCCGAGGAACTCGACATCTAGAGCCCTACCTTGGCAGATTTCTGGAGGCCGGCCGAAAGCCTGCGTTTCGTCATGCCGTTGCGCGGAAAAGTCGAAAACCGTCTTTCCGCCATATCGCTCATCCATTAATGCTGAAAGGCCCTGCCCGCCCCGCGGGCGGGCCGAATTGATCCCCGCCCCCGCCGGGCGGGCAAAATTATAACAAGGTCGAACGACGCCGGGCGTCCGCGACCCAGTCACAGGAAGCCGATGCCGTGCTGAAGGCGATTCTCCACGCCTATATCCGCCGACGCCGGCCGCTGCGCGACCACAGCTTCCTTGTGCTTCCCCATCTCGGCCTTGCCTATGGCCGCTGCCCCAATTCGGCGAGCGAGGACATCCGCCAGGCCCTGCTGCGCCTGACCGCCGGCAGTGGCGGCGTTCCCTTCGACACCGACGATTTCGAGGACGACGAGACGGAGGACGTAACGGGAGCCGAGACAGAGACAGAGACAGAGACCGAACCGGAGGCCGGCGACGACGCCTGCGCCTATGCCACCGGCACCCTCGCCTCCTGGGCCGACGGGCTCAACCTCCTGTCCGGGCGCCAGCTCATGCGCCGCCATCCCGGCGCGCTGGTGTTTTCCGTGGTGCGCGATCCGCTGACCCGGCTCGCCGCCTGTTTCCACCGCATGCGGACCGAGGCCGCGCCGCCTCCTGGCGCCGACCGCGCCTTCCGCCCCGACGACGATTTCGCCGGCTTCGTTGCCCGCGTCTGCGCCCTGCCGGACTGGAAGAGCCCCAACGCCTATCGCAGCCAGACCGCAATCCTCACCCACAAGGCGCGGCTGCTGCCGACGCGCCTGCTGCGCCACGAGACCGGCGAGGCCGACTGGCAGGGCCTGCGCGCCGACCTGGCGCATGCCTGCGGCATCGATATCGGCCCGCTGCCGGGCATCGCCGAGCCGCATGGCGAGGCGATCGCCGCCCTCGTCGGCGAGATCGAGCCGGTGCTGCGCCTTGCCGTGCGCCGCCGCTATGCCGCCGACTACCGCAATTTCTACGAGGGTACGAGCCTTGCCCTGCCGGCGATCGGCGCGTCCGGTTGACCCGCCCTCGCCGCGTGGCGCAGGATCCCCACACCCGCATGCAGGAGGACCCGACCATGACCGCCCCTCTCGCTCCCCGTTTTGCTCCCCGTTTGGCTCTCGCGGCCGCCGGCCTTGCCCTGTGTCTTACCCTGTGTCTGGCGTCGCTTCCCGTTCACGCCGATCCGGTCGCCGACTTCGTTGCCGCCCTGCCGGACGAGTTCCAGGGGATGACCCGGCTGGCCGGGCCGGAGGGCAGCGGCACCGCCTTCGTGGTGGTGCGCGAGAGCGCGCGCGACCGGATCTTCATCCTGCGCGAGGGGGCAGCGCTGGTCGAGGTTGCCGAGACGGCGGAGCTGGAAGGGCGGATCGCGGCGCTGCGCAGTGAGGCCGACGCCCACGGGGTCGTGGCCTTCGTCGATGTCGGCGAAACCACGTATGAGCTGTTTCTCGAAAAAGACGATCCGACAGGCTACCTGTTTCAGCCGGCAAGTAACTGACGGCGGGCACTGGCGGCGATCCTCAGCGCAATTCTTGGCAAGACCGGTCCCGCGACTGTGTGTCATTGACATTTTATTTTGAAACTGTAGTGTGCGCGCCAAAGTGCCGGCCCCGCAGGACGCTGCCGGGGCATGGCTTTCGTCCCTGTCATACCATCAAGGTCATATGTCCTTTTCCTCACTTGGACTGAGCGAGAAAGTGCTCGCCGCTGTTGCAGCGGCCGGCTACACCGAACCCACTGCCATTCAGGCCGCCGCCATCCCGCACGTGTTGCAGAAGCGCGACGTGCTCGGCCTCGCCCAGACCGGTACAGGCAAGACCGCCTCCTTCACCCTGCCGATGCTGACGCTGCTCGAAAAGGGCCGCGCCAGGGCCCGCATGCCGCGCACGCTCATCCTTGAGCCGACGCGCGAGCTCGCCGCCCAGGTCGAGGAGAACTTCAACAAGTACGGCATCAACCACAAGCTCAACGTGGCGCTGCTGATCGGCGGCACCTCGTTCGGCGATCAGGACAAGAAGCTGGACCGCGGCGTCGACGTGCTGATCGCCACGCCGGGCCGCCTGCTCGACCATACCGAGCGCGGCAAGCTGCTGCTGCAGGGCGTCGACATTCTCGTCATCGACGAGGCCGACCGCATGCTCGACATGGGCTTCATCCCGGACATCGAGCGGATCTGCAAGCTGATCCCGATGACGCGCCAGACCCTGTTCTTCTCCGCCACCATGCCGCCGGAGATCCAGCGTCTCGTCGACACGTTCCTGCATAATCCGGCCCGCGTCGAGGTCGCCCGCACCTCCTCCACCGCCGACACCGTGACGCAGAACATCGTCGCCTCCGGCTCCAAGGATTTCGACAAGCGCGCCACCCTGCGCCGCATGGTCGACCAGGCCGAGAACCTCACCAACGCGATCATCTTCTGCAACCGCAAGCGCGACGTGCAGACCGTGTTCCGCTCGCTGCAGCGCCATGACTATTCGGTCGGCGCCCTGCATGGCGACATGGACCAGCGCTCGCGCATGGCGACGCTGGAGCAGTTCCGCAAGGGCGAGCTGTCTCTGCTGGTGGCCAGCGACGTCGCCGCCCGCGGCCTCGACATTCCCGCCGTCAGCCATGTCTACAATTTCGACGTGCCGACCCATGCGGAAGACTATGTCCACCGCATCGGCCGCACGGGCCGCGCCGGGCGCAGCGGCGTCGCGATCACCATCGTCACGCCGGGCGACCAGAAGTATCTGCAGTCGATCGAGAAGCTGATCGACCGCAAGATCCCCTGGCTCGACGAGGCGATCGACTTCGAGGCGGCGGCGGCCGAACGGCCGCGTCGCGGCGGGCGCAGCTCCGCCACCGGCCGTGGCCGCAGGGCCGAGGAGGAAGCCTCGGACGAGGCGGCCGAGCGTCCCGCCCGCAAGCGTCGCAGCACGTCGCAGGCAAAGGGCGAAGCCAAGGACACCGCCACCGAGGGGGCGAAGGCCGACAGCAAGCCCGCACGCGCACGCGGCGCCGGCAGGCCCGCGGCCGAGGCAAAGCCGGCAGCGGAAACGACTGCCACCGAGAAGGCTGGCACCGAGAAGGCTGGCACCGAGAAGCCCGTCTCCGCGAAGACCGCCGCCGAAAAGCCTTCCACCGAGAAGACCGCGACCGACAAGCCCGCATCCTCCGGCCGCTCCGGCGGCGAGCAGCGCAGTGCGGCGCCGCGCGATCGCGGCCCCCGCCGGGACCAGACAGCCGCTCCTTCGCGCGACCGGTCCGGCGGCAAGGGCGGGTCCGACAACCGGCGCGGCGGCAACCGTCGCCGCCAGGACGACGACGAGCCGGTGATCGGGCTTGGCGACCACGTTCCGGCCTTCCTGCTGCGGGAGATCCGCCCCTCCAAGGGCTGACCTCGCCGTCCTGGCGCTCCGCCGTAACGATGCCGAAAGACCGAATCGATGGCACCGTGTGCGCTCCCTCGCGGAACGCGACGGGGTGAAGGGGCAGGTCCAGCGCCTGCCCTTTTTGGTTGTGGTCGGGCCCCGGCCTCACCTGCCGGCAGAAGATGCTGTTTCACCTGTTCCCGCAAGGCGAAGGGCGCCCACCCGCCGGCTGCCGAGATGCCATGCGAAGCCCGCCGGATCGCCGCAAGGCCGGCCCGGACGCTCGCTTGCGGCCGCTTTTGCGCTGTTCCGCTGATTTCCGGGCACTGGCGCCTTTTTGGGCGTACGCTCCGTTGACGGAACTTTCAATTATGCTTAACCGTGCCTTAAGGCTTCACTGTCAAAAGTGAGAATAGATCCTTTTCGAGGTCGCGTGCATTTTTCCAGCACGAAACCGAGACGTGTGGAACATCGCATGGCCCAGGAAGACGACCACAAGCGCACCATCGTCTATGGTGACGCGGCGCTGAAATACATCCGCAAGAACGTCTTGCCGGCCTATCCGCGATTCTATGAACTCTGGTACACGTATGCGGCTGGTTTCAACCACTCGTTGAACAGGGCGGTCAACCAGATCGTCGGCGCGGCCGGCACGGTGACGACCGATCAGCTCCAGCAGATCTACAACAGCTTCCTGTCGCCGACGAAGCTTGGCGACCGCATCGACGAGGTCGGCGAGAAGCTGTCGGACGAGATCCGCGACATGGTCGATATGCTCGGGCAGAGCGCCGATTCGGTCAGCGAGTACGGCCAGTCGCTGGCCGGCGCCCAGAGCCAGCTCGAGACGCTCAAGGATCCGCAGCAGCTCAAGCAGCTTGTCGCGCATCTGCTCCTTGCCACCCGCAACACTGCCGATTCGAACCGGCAGCTCGAGGGCCAGCTCATCGAGTCGCGGCAGCAGATCGAGGAGTTGCAGGAGAGCCTTGAGGCGATCCGCTACGAGTCGCTGACCGACGAGCTGACGACGCTCAGCAATCGCCGGCATTTCGACCACACGATCGAGCGCATGGTCAAGGATGCGGCGCAGAGCCAGGAGCCGCTGTCGCTGCTGATGACCGACATCGACCATTTCAAGAAGTTCAACGACACCTATGGCCACCAGACCGGAGACCAGGTGCTGCGTCTCGTGGCGCTGGCGGTCAAGCAGAACGTCAAGGGCCACGACGTCGCCTGCCGTTACGGCGGCGAGGAATTCGCCATCCTGCTGCCGCACACCTCGCTGCGCCAGGCGGTGACCGTGGCCGAGCACATCCGCCGGGCGGTGCTGTCCAAGGAACTGGTCAAGCGTTCCACCGGCGAGAATCTCGGCCGCATCACCATTTCCATCGGCGTTTCGACCTTCCGGGGCACCGATACGCCGCAGTCGCTGCTGGCGCGCGCCGACACCGCCCTTTACGCCGCCAAGGCTGCGGGGCGCAATCTGGTGCGCTGCGAAACCGACCCGGACGTGGAAACCGACAACACCCGCGTCGCCTGACCGCCTCGCTTCGCTGCATCGCCTGACCGGATCGCTTCGCTGCATCGACTGGCTGCCTCCGGACACGCTCTCCCCCGCGTCCTCCGGACGCCCCACCCTCCGCCGTCATCCCGGACGAGCATCGCGAGATCCGGGGCCCATTGGCTGCCAGAGCGGCGGCGAGGGTGCGCCAACATCTCCTGCGCGCCGCCCTCTCTTTTCGTCATCAACTCATATCGTTGAGATGGTCTCTCGTTCTGGCGTTGAGGATGACGACGATCTTTCTCATGAGGGCTGTGAGGGCGACGATTGGCTTCTTTCCGTTTGCGATGAGCCTGTGGAAGACGGGTCGCAGCGGCCCTTTGCAGCGTGCGGCGCTGAGGGCAGCCATGAAGAGGATGGAACGGATCTGC
>NZ_FYAV01000031.1:0-158062 GCF_900185745.1 Stappia sp. TSB10GB4
CGCATGTTCTGTCGCATCAAGGACTTCCGCCGCATCGCAACCCGCTACGATCGGCTCGCCCGGAACTTCCTCGCCGCCGTCTGCATCGCCGCAACAGTCAGCTACTGGTTATGAGTCTTGGCCCTAGAGGGCAAGAGAGTGATGTTCCACGCATCCGACACGCCAGTACGGCTTCCGAAAATGCCTCGCTCGGACAGGCGTGAGACGGAAGTACCGGTGGCGCTGTCGCCTATGTGGCGCCAGATTGTGCAAGAACTCTATCGCAACACGGACCAGCGGCACCGCTTTGATATTATTAACACTCTTCTAAATCAGTTTCCCCCCTCCCTTTTCGACTTTGAAAAGCGAGTTCGACGTTTCCGAAGGGGGGTTCCGCATAATGGTGAAGACGTCATCATTGCGAAGTTTGCTGTTGGGAGCAAGCTTTTTGTCGTCGCGTGCCACCTAGCAAGGACCGCATGGGACCCAGACGAGTGGCAAGATTTTGGACGAAACATCGTGAGGATGTTCGCAGAACAAGCCGAGTTCGTGGAGTGCGCGACCTTCCTATTCATGAGGCGATCCAAAGAACGCACTTTCGATGGCGTTAGCTTTTATCGGTATGGCTTCAAGCAAAGGCCAACGGCGCTGACCGGTTCCTCCATTCGAGCGGTTCGCAGCCGTAAGTGACAGATTCTGGCGCTTAGCTGCCGTGGTTAGCTAGATACCACCATTCCGTTTACCACGCCCTTGTCGCCGCGCGCGTCGCCCTGATGGGGGAGGCGGTCGAGGTCTTCCGGGCCCTATCCCAGCGTTCTGCGCAAGGTGTCCTGCACCCGCAGCAGCGCGGGCAGGAAGTGCCGGCGCAGGTCCTCCGGCGTGGCGCGGGCGGCCGAGACGCCGACATTCAGCGCGGCCACCACCTTGCCTCTTGCCGAGAGCACCGGCACGGCGATCGAGCGCAGGCCGATCTCGATTTCCTGGTCGTTCAACGCATGGCCGTCGGCGCGCACCTGCGCCAGCCGCCGCATCACCGCCTCCGGGTCGGTCAGCGTCAGCGGCGTGCGGGCGGGCAGCGGTCCGGGGCCGAGCCGCCGGCGCGCCTCCTCCTCGGGCAGGGCGGCCAGCAGCACCCGCCCCATGCTGGTGCAATGGGCTGGCAGGCGCGAGCCCGGCATCAGGGCGATCGACATCACCTTCTGCTGCGCGGCGCGGGCGATATAGACGATCTCGTCGCCGTCGAGGATCGACACCGACGAGCTTTCGCCGATCTCGTCCGACAGCGCATCGAGGACGGGCTGGACGAGCTGCGGCAGCGGCATCGCCGCAAGGCAGGCGGTGCCGAGCCGCAGCACGCGCGGCGTCAGGGTGAAGAACTTGCCGTCCCACTCCGCATAGCCCTGCCGGGTCAGCGTCAGCAGGCAGCGCCGCGCGGTCGCCCGGTCGAGCCCCGAGGCATTGGCGACCTCGGCGATGGACTGGCGCGGCCGGTCGGCGGTGAAGGTCTCGATCACCGCCAGTCCCTTCGCCAGCCCGCTCATCATGTCGCGCTCGCTGATCGTCATGCCTGCCTTCAGCGCCTTTTGTGCGATATCGTAACAAAGTGCAATTATCGCACAAACCGGATTTACGGCAAGCCCCGCGCCGCCTATCCGTTGGCGAGGATCGGGCGAGGGTGCCCGGAAAAAGGGACCGGAAAAGGGACCGGAAAAAAGGGACCCGACATGGACAAGACAGTCGCAGACCTTGCCACTGCGGTGGCGGGGATCGAGGACGGCATGACCGTGATGATCGGCGGGTTCGGCGGCGCCGGCGCGCCGATCGAGCTGATCCACGCCTTGATCGACCGCTACCGCGCCACCGGCCATCCGACGGACCTGACGGTGGTCAACAACAATGCCGGCAACGGCCATGTCGGCCTCGCCGCCCTGATCGAGGCGGGGATGGTGAAAAAGCTGATCTGCTCCTTCCCGCGCTCGGCCGATCCGGTGGTGTTCACCGAGCTTTATCTCGCCGGCAGGATCGAGCTGGAGCTGGTGCCGCAGGGCACGCTGGCCGAGCGGATCCGCGCTGGCGGCGCCGGCATTCCGGCCTTCTACACGCCGACCTCCTACGGCACCGATCTGGCGAAGGGCAAGCCGGTCGAGGAGTTCGACGGCCGTCCCTATGTGCGCGAGCGCTGGCTGAAGGCGGATGCGGCGCTGGTCAAGGCCGAGGCGGCCGACAGCTACGGCAATCTCGTCTACCGGGCGGCGGCGCGCAATTTCAATCCGCTGATGTGCATGGCCGCGCGCGAGGCGATCGTCCAGGTCAGCCGCATCGTGCCGCCCGGCGGGCTCGATCCGGAGGCGATCGTGACGCCGGGCATCTTCGTCCAGAAGGTGGTCGCCGTCGCCGATCCGCATCAGGAGGAAGACCTGAACCGCGCCAATGCCGCCTATCCGCTGGAGGCCTGAGACATGGACAAGCTCTCGAACAACCAGATCGCCTGGCGGGCGGCGCAGGATATCGCCGACGGCGCCTATGTGAATCTCGGCATCGGCTTTCCCGAGAAGGTCGCGCAGTTCCAGCCGGCCGGGCGCGAGGCGATCTTCCATACCGAGAACGGCATTTTGAATTTCGGCGAGGCGCCGCCGCCGGGCCAGGAAGACTGGGACATCATCAATGCCGGCAAGAAGGCGGTGACGATCCGCCCCGGCACGGCGTTCTTTCACCATGCCGACAGTTTCGCCATGGTGCGCGGCGGCCATCTCGATGTGGCGATCCTCGGCGCCTATGAGGTGGCGGAGACCGGCGATCTGGCGAACTGGTCGACCGGGCCGAAGGGCGTGCCGGCCGTTGGCGGCGCCATGGATCTGGTGCACGGGGCCAAGCGCGTTGCGGTGATCACCGAGCATGTCACCAAGGACGGCAAGCCCAAGCTGGTGAAACGCTGCAGCCTGCCGCTGACCGGCGTTGCCTGCGTCACCCGGGTCTATACCAGCCTTGCGGTGATCGACATCGAGGGCGGCCGCTTCGTGCTGCGCGAGAAGCTCCCCGCCCTGTCGCTCGAGGCGCTGCAGGCGGTGACCGGCGCCGAGCTGCTGGTGCCCGGTCCCGTTGCCGATCTGATCGTTCCCGAGGTCTGAGATGCGTGACGCCTTCCTCTGCGACTATATCCGCACCCCCATCGGCCGCTTCGGCGGCAGCCTGTCCTTGGTGCGGGCCGACGATCTTGGCGCGGTGCCGATCCGCGCCCTGATGGCGCGCCATGCCGGGCTCGACTGGGAGGCGGTCGACGATGTCATCTATGGCTGCGCCAACCAGGCGGGCGAGGACAACCGCAATGTCGCCCGCATGTCCTTGCTGCTGGCCGGGCTGCCGCTCACCATCGGCGGCACGACGATCAACCGGCTCTGCGGCTCGGGGATGGATGCGGTGCTCACCGCCGCCCGCGCCATCAAGGCGGGCGAGGCGGAGCTGATGATCGCCGGCGGCGTCGAGAGCATGAGCCGCGCGCCCTTCGTCCTGCCGAAGGCGGACACCGCGTTCTCGCGGGCGGCGGAGATCCATGACACCACCATCGGCTGGCGCTTCGTCAATCCCCTGATGCAGGCGCGCTACGGCACCGATTCCATGCCGCAGACCGGGCAGAACGTCGCCGACGACTTCGGCATCAGCCGCGAGGCGCAGGATGCGATGGCGCTGGCCTCGCAGGCCAAGGCGGCGGCGGCGCAGGCAAGCGGACGGCTGGCGCGGGAGATCGCGCCGGTCGCCGTGCCGCAGCGCAAGGGCGAGCCGCTGATCGTCGAGCGCGACGAACATCCGCGCGCCACCACCGCCGAGGCGCTGGCCAAGCTGAAGCCGCTGTTCGCCGGCGGCTCGGTCACGGCGGGCAATGCCAGCGGCGTTAATGACGGCGCGGCGGCGCTGATCATCGCCAGCGCCGAGGCGGCGGCGCGCCAGGGGTTGACGCCGATCGCGCGGATCCTCGGCGGCGCGGTGGCGGGCGTCGAGCCGCGGATCATGGGGATCGGCCCGGCCCCGGCGTCGGAAAAGCTGATGGCGCGGCTGGGGCTGGGTGAGGCCGATTTCGATGTGATCGAGTTGAACGAGGCCTTCGCCAGCCAGGGCCTGGCGACGCTGCGCCGGCTCGGCATCGCCGACGACGACCCGCGCGTCAACCCGAATGGCGGGGCCATCGCGCTCGGCCATCCGCTCGGCATGTCGGGCGCGCGGCTCGTCGGCACGGCGGGGCTGGAACTGGCGCTCGCCGGCGGCCGGCGCAGCCTGTCGACCATGTGCATCGGCGTCGGCCAGGGCATCGCCATCGCCCTGGAGCGGGTCTGACCGGAGCGGCGACGGGTTTCGCCGCCCGGTTCCCGTCTCAGATCGTCGCGACCGGCGTCACCGGAGAGCCGATCGCGCCGGGCAGGCGCAAGGGCGGGGCGGTGAGAAAGGCCGCGTGCCGGCCGCGCGCGGCAAGCGCCGCCGCCAGGTCGCGGAAGTACCACAGTTCCGCCAGCGGCAGGCCGAGGCGGAACAGGCAGTGGTGGTGCAGCGGCAGGCGGAAGCAGCAATGCTCCGAGGCCTTCTGCATGTGCTCCACTGCCTCGTTGTCGGCGGCGATCGCGGCGATCCGGCTGTCGCCGATCCAGGCGAGCAGGGCCGGGTCGCTGCCGTCCAGCACCGCGCCGAAGCGCGACAGGCCCTCCGGATCGGGCGCCTCCTGCATGTCCAGCAGCGCCTCGGCATAGCCGGTGCGCAGCATCAAGATGTCGCCGGGGCGCAGGGTGACGTCCTGGCTGTCCATCGCCTGTTGCAGCAGCTCGAGGCCGACCACCGTGCGGCCGGGACCGAAGGCGGTGAGCAGATCGACCAGCACGCCGCGTCCCTGCACGCCGGTCGCGGCCATCGGCGCGACCGACAGGCGGCGGGCATAGGAGCCGTGTGGGCTGCCCTCGCGCGCCCCCAGCACATGCTCGCCCGCGCGAAAGCCGTTGTAATAGACCGCCTCCGCCGTGCCGTCGCCATCGGCGTCGAACAGCGCGCCGACATGGGCGAGCGAATCCCACTGTGTCGAATATTGCATCGACATCAGCACCTGATCGTCGCTCAGCACATCCTGCAAGCCGGCTTCCGCCCGTTCCAGCGGGTAGTTGATATAGGGCGTGTCGCCGAGATAGGTCGGCTGCAGGCGCGGCGGCTTGCGGCGCGGATGGATGCTGACCGCACCGGGAATGTCCAGCGGCAGCGACAGGCAGAAGGCCAGCCCCTCGCGGATCTCCGCCGCCGCGGCCTTGCGCTCGGCCGCGCCGATATGGTTCAGCGTGCCGAGTTCGTCGTCAGGGCCGAATCGTCCCCAGTTGCCGCCCTCGGGCGCGGTCTTCCAGTCGGGCATCTCACTCGTCCTCCATCCCCTCGGTCTGCGACCGGTAGCCTGCGCTTTCACGCGCGGTCATCGTCGTGATCAGTGCCGCGAGATCGGCCTCGGCGGCGCGCACAGCCGCCTCGCGTGGCCCGTCCCAGGCGTAGAAGCCGCGCCCGGCCTTGCGCCCGGTCTTTCCGGCGGCAACGCGGCTGCGAAGAGGCTCGGCCGGGGTGTGGGTCGCTGAGAGCTGCGGATAGAGGTAATCCGCGATCGACAGATGGGTGTCCAGCCCGTTCAGGTCCCGCTGCAGGAAGGGGCCGAAAAACGCCATCCGCGCGCCGATCGACCAGCGCAGGATGCGGTCGAGCGTCTCGGCATCGGCCACCCCCGTTTCCAGCAGATGCAGGCATTCGCGCATCATCGCATGCTGGATGCGGTTGGCGACGAAGCCCGGCACCTCCTGCCGCAGGATCGCCGGAAGCTTGCCCGAGCGCGCCAGGATCGCGGCAAGCTCCTGCAACCGCGCCTCGTCCATCCCCGGCCCGGCGATCAGCTCCACCACCGGGATCACGTCGGCGGGATTGAAGAAATGCGCGATGGCAAGGCGCTGCGGCGCGCGCATTCCCGCCGCCAGGTCCGCCGTGGTCAGCCCCGACGTGTTCGAGGCGATCAAGGTCTGCGGGGTGAAGAACTCCTCGGCTGCCGCAAGGGCCGCATGTTTGATCGCCAGCTTTTCCGGCACCGCCTCGATCACCAGCGGGCAGCCGCGCCACCCGTCCGGCAGGCCCATGGGCGCGGCGGCGAAAACAGCGCGACCGGCCTCCGGCAGCACCTCCTTGAGGAAGGCATCGGCCTTTTCAAGGCTCTCCGGCAAGGGGTCGATCACGGCCACGGCAAAGCCCGCCCGCGCAAAATGCGCGGCCAGACGCTGCCCCATCACGCCCGCGCCCATGATTGCCACCTGCATCGGCGTCCCCCTGTCAACTTATTCATTGACAAAATAAGTAAAGTTTATTGATAAGCAAGCGTCATAAGCAGAAACCTCGAGGAGGGGGGAACATGAACGCAGTCGCGAATTTCTTCACAAGGATCATGAGCCGCTATCTGCCTGATCCGCTGGTGGTCGCCGTCATCCTGACGGCGCTGACGGTGGTCTTCGCCATGGTCAGCCAAGGCACCGGTTTCCTGGAGGCCACCCGGTTCTGGGGGGACGGGTTCTGGAACCTTTTGGCCTTCACCATGCAGATGACCATCATTCTCCTGGCCGGCTTCATCCTCGCCCGCACGCCGCTGGCCAACTGGCTGATGGACCGGCTGATCGCTCCGGTCAGCACCCCCGCCGGGGCGGTGATCGCGGCGACGATGATCGGCGCGGTGGCGAGCTGGATGAACTGGGGCTTCGGTCTGGTGATCGGCACGCTGATCGCCCAGAAGCTCGGCCACAAGGTCAAGGGCCTGCACTATCCGCTGGTGATCGCCGCCGGCTATTCCGGTTTCGCGCTTTACGGGGTCGGCCTGTCCGGCTCGGTGCCGCTGCTGATCAACACCCCCGGCCATTTCCTCGAAAAGTCCATCGGCCTGGTGCCGCTGAGCTCCACCATCTTCTCGCCGATCCTGCTGACCACCAGCGTGCTGATCGTGGTGACGCTGCCGTTCTTCAACGCGATGCTGCACCCGAAGGACCCGGCCCAGATCAAGGAGGTCGATCCCGGCACCCAGGCGGCCTTCACCGTCGCCGAGGTCAAGCGCGACACGCCCTCTGACCGGCTGAACAACAGCCCGGTCATCGGCATCGGCCTCGGCCTGTTCGGCATGCTCTATGTCGGCCAGTATCTGTGGAACGGCGGCGGCGTCACGCTGAACTTCGTCAACACCGTCTTCCTGTTCCTCGGCATCCTGCTCTTCGTCACGCCGCACCGCTTTCTGGCGGCGCTGACCGATGGCGTGAAGATCCTCGGCGGCATCATCATCCAGTATCCGTTCTATGCCGGCATTCTGGCGATCCTGTCCGGATCGGGCCTGGTGGTGACGCTGGCCAACTGGTTCGTGGCGATCTCCTCGGCCGAAACGCTGCCGATCTGGTCCTTCGTCTCGGCCGGCCTGATCAACATCTTCGTGCCGTCCGGCGGCGGCCAGTGGGTGATCCAGGGTCCGGTGATGATGGAGGCCGCGCGCCAGCTCGGCGCCTCGATCCCGGCGACCGCGCTCGCGGTGCAGATCGGCGATCAGTGGACCAACATGGTGCAGCCGTTCTGGCTGTTGCCGGCGCTGGCGATCTCGGGGCTGAAGCTCTCGGACATCATGGGCTACATGGTGCTGATCCTTGTCTATCTCGGCGTCATTTTCGGCGGCGCCTGCCTGATCTGGGGGATGGTGGGTTAGTCATGCCGTGGATGGTGGAAACCTATGACAGGCCCGGATCGGGCGATCTGCGCCTGCGCCTGCGCCCCGCGCATCTGGAGTATCTGGAGGCCAACCGCCACCTGCTGCTGGCCTGCGGGGCCAAGCTCGACGACAACGGGGAGGCCGCCTCGGGCGGCCTCTACCTCCTCGCCGTGGAGAGCCGGGCCGAGGCCGAGGCCTTCATCGCCGCCGACCCGTTCCACACGGGCGATCTGTTCGAGCGGGTCTTCGTGACCCGCTGGCGCAAGGCCTATCTCGATGGCCGCAATACACTGAACGAGGAGTGAGAATGCTGTTTCAGGTGGAGATGACGGTGCGTCTGCCGGCCGACATGCCGGAGGCCGAGGCCGCCGCCATCAAGGCCCGCGAGAAGGCCTATTCGCAGGACCTGCAGCGGCAGGGCATCTGGCGCCACCTCTGGCGGGTTGCCGGATCCTACCGGAATGTCTCGATCTTCGACTGCCGCGACAATGCCCATCTGCACGAGGTGCTGACCGGCCTGCCGCTGTTTCCGTGGATGGAGATCGCGGTGACGGCCCTGTGCCGTCACCCCTCCTCGATCCACGAGGACGACAGGTGAGCCGGCGCGCCGTCGTCACCGGCGGGGCACGGGGCATCGGGGCGGCCATCGTCGCGCGGCTGCGCGCCGACGGCTGTCATGTCACCGCGCTGGACATCGTCGAGCCGGACGGGGCCGGGCCGGACCGCTTCGTTCAGGTCGATCTTGCCGATGCGCCGGCCGCCCGCGCCGCCTGCGCGGAAATCGCCGCGCAAGGGTCCGTCGCCTGCCTCGTCAACAATGTCGGCATCGTCGCCCCGGCGCCGCTGGAAGCGGTGGCGCTGGAGGATCTCGACCGGCTGTTCCATGTCAACCTGCGTCCCTCGCTGATCGCCGCCCAGGCCTTCGTGCCCGCGATGAAGGCGGCGGGCCATGGCCGCATCGTCATGAACACCAGCCGGGTGACGCTCGGCAAGGAACTGCGCTCGCTCTACAGCGCCACCAAGGGTGCGGCCCAGTCGATGGCGCGCACCTGGGCGCTGGAGCTTGCGCCCTTCGGCATCACCGTGAACTGCGTCGCCCCTGGCCCCATCGCCACCGAGGCATTCTGGCGCAACAATCCGCCCGAGGCCGCCACGACCCGCGCGATCGTCGACAAGGTGCCGATGCGCCGGATGGGCACCGGCGAGGACGTGGCGCAGGCGGTCGCGTTCTTCTGCGACGCGAGATCGGGCTTCGTCACCGGCCAGACGGTCTTCGTCTGCGGCGGCGTGACGGTGGGCCTGGCCGGCGCTTGAGCGCCGGCGCCACCTAGCATTCCGGCGCTTGAGCGCCGGCGCCACCTAGCATTCCGGCGCTTGAGCGCCGGCGCCACCTAGCATTCCGGCGCTTGAGCGCCGGCGCCACCTAGCATTCCGGCGCTTGAGCGCCGGCCACCCATAGAGCCCGGCGCTTGAGCGCCGGCCGCGCCTTTTGCCGTTCCGTCAGGCCAGATGCTCGCGCAGCAGCGCCGCGAAACGCTCGGGCTGCTCGACGCAGGGCAGATGGCCGGCATCGGCAATCTCGACGAAGCGGGCGCCGGGGATCGCCTCGGCGGTCGCCCGCACCAGCGCCGGCGGGGTCGAGGCATCGCTACTGCCCGCCACCACCAGCGTCTTGACCGCGATGCGTGCCAGATCGGCGGTGTAATCCGCGTCGCGGATCGCCGCGCAGACATCGGCATAGCCCTGCGCCGGGGTCCGCTCCAGCATCGCCCGCCACAGCGCGAAATCCTCGCTCCCGGCATAGGCGGGCACGAACCAGCGTGACAGGATCGCGTCGGAGATCGAGGCGATGCCGCCGCCCAGCACGGCCTCGATCCGCGGGTTCCAGATCTCCGGCGTGCCGATCCTGGCGGCGGTATCGGCCAGCATCAAGTGGGTCATCGCCGCCGGCCGCCGCAGCGCCAGCCGCTGCATGATCAGCCCGCCGACGGAGAGGCCGATGCCGGCGAACCGGTCGATGCCGAGATGGTCGAGCAGCGCCTCCACGTCGCTTGCCATCGTCTCGATCGTCAGGCCCTCGCGCGCAAGGCTGAGGCCATGGCCGCGCTTGTCGTGGCGCAGCAGGCCCCAGCTCTGCGGCAGCAGGGCGACCACCCGGTCCCAGACCCGCAGGTCGGTGCCCAGCGAATTGGCGAAGACCAGCAGCGGTGCGTCGCCCTCGGCCGGCCGATAGCGGTAATGCAGCCCGTCATGGGCGGTGAAGGTTTCAAGGCGTGGGGTCAAGGTCGGGTCCTTCGGCAATGTCCTGGTCGATGCTGGAGAGGAAGAGCTCCAGCGGCGGGCTTTCGCGGTCGCGCCGGTAGATCAGCGCGATTTCGGCCCGTTTGGTGGTGCCCGCCAGCGGGCGATAGACGACGCCCGGCAGGTGCACCCGGCGCAGCGCGTCGGGCACGACGGCAACGCCCAGCCCGGCCTCGACCAGCGAGACGATCGAGGCGAATTGCGGCGCGCGATAGAGGATGTTCGGCGTGATCCCCGCCTCGGCCCAGGCCGCCTGGACGGCGGCGGCAAAGCCCATGTTCGGCGGCAGATGCGTCGCGATGAAATCGGCCCCGTCGAAGGCCGCGAGGCTGACCTCCTCCTGCGCGGCCTGCGGATGGTCCTTCGGCAGGGCGATCCACAGATCCTCGAAATGCAGGCTGCGCGTCGCCAGATGCGGCGAGATGTCGGGATAGGGCAGGCGCACGATCCCGGCGTCCAGATTGCCCGCGATCACCTCGGGAAACTGGCGGTCGAGATCCATCTGCACCAGCCGCAGGTCGATCTGCGTCGCCTTCGGCCGGAAGTTCCGCAGCACCCGTGTCAGCACGCCATTGTAGCCGGCCGTGCCGATATAGCCGAGCGACAGCTCCCCCAGCAGGCCGCGCCCCGCCCGCAGCGCCACATCCTCGGCCCGCTGCGCATGGCGGATCACCGCCCGTGCGTCGGGCAGGATGAGCTGTCCGGCCGGCGCGATTGCGACCTTGCGCCGCGTGCGGTCGAACAGCCGGGTGCCGACGATATCTTCCATCTGCTTGAGTTGCTGCGTAAGCTGCGGCTGCGACATGCCGAGGCGCTGCGACGCCCGGCCGAAGTGCAACTCCTCGGCCAGCACCGTGAGAAGCTCATAATGCTTCAGGGTCAGCACTTATACGCCTCTTGAATTATTCTCAGAATCTTATTGGAAAATATAATAAATTATCCGGTGCAGGACATCAAGCGTTTGCGCGCCCTGCGGCCTGCCGCAATCCGGCCAACCCGCTGGGCGCGGCGCGGCCGATGCTGGAGGCGGACGTCGCCGCCATGTTCGACAAGGGTCTGCCAGGCGCCCGCGCGCCGCACGCTCCCTTTCCGCCGCAGCCGCGCCCGTCGACGTCCCGCTTGACGGGAGGTCCTGTTCGTCGTATTTAGCGATCAAGCTAATTAGCTAAGAGGCTAAATATGCATCAAACAACCGATCCCCTCAGCCTGACGCTTTCGGCGCTGGCCGATCCCACCCGTCGGGCGATCCTGGCGCGGCTGGTCCGGGGGGCGGCGACGGTCAACGAGCTTGCGGAGCCGTTTGACATCTCGCTGCCCTCTGTCTCTCGTCATCTCAAGGTGCTGGAAGGCGCCGGCCTGATCTCGCGAGGCCGGGAGGCGCAGTGGCGCCCCTGCCGGCTGGAAACGGCCCCGCTTCGCGAGGTCGACGGCTGGCTGGAGACCTATCGCCGGTTCTGGACAGACAGCTTCGACCGGATGGAGGCCTATCTGGCCGAAATCACCGGCAAACCGGCGACGGAGGAGACACAGTGACCCTGCTGCGCGACGACGAATTGCTGATCGAGCGGGTCTTCGACGCCCCGCTTGCGCTGGTCTTTCGCCTTTGGGAAAGCCGCGAGCACATGCTGCGCTGGTGGGGGCCCGAGGCTTTCACCACGCTGGATCTGGACTGGCAGCTTGTGTCCGGCCGGCCCTGGCGTGGGACGATGGTCTCGCGGCGCCATGGCATCGCCGGCTTCGGCGGCGTCATCCGCGAGGTCGACAAGAACCGCCGCATCGTCTTCACCTTCCAGTGGGACGAGGGTCCCGGCCGCGACCTGGACACGCTGGTGACCGTCACCTTCGAGGAGCGGGACGGCAGGACCCTCCAGCGCTTTCACCAGACACCGTTCTCGAGCCTTGCCATCCGCGACAGCCATGTCGGCGGCTGGACCTCGCTGTTCAACCGGCAACAGCTCTATGTCGAGAATCTCGCCTTCGCTGAATCGAAAGGACTGCGCACATGATCACGCTGACCACCTATGAATGGGTTCCCGATTTCGCCGCGCCGCTGATGCGGGCGTTGAGGGTGCGCTGGGCGCTGGAGGAGGCGGGCCTGCCCTATGAGGTTCGCACCATCGCGCTGGGGCCGGAGCAGAGTTCGGCGGAGCACCTGGCGCGCCAGCCCTTCGGCCAGGCGCCGGCCATCGAGGACGACGGGCTGACCCTGTTCGAAAGCGGGGCGATCGCCCTCTATGTCGCCGAGCGCAGCGAGACGCTGCTGCCCAGCGACCCGGCAGGACGGGCGCGGGCGATCGGCTGGGTCTTTGCCGCGCTGAACTCGGTGGAGATCGCGGTTCAGCCGCTTGCCGAGATCGACCTGTTCCATGCGGAGGCGGACTGGGCGGCGGCGCGGCGCCCGCAGGTCGAGGCCTTCCTGCGTCGGCGGCTGGGCCAGTTGCAGACAGCGCTCGGCGAACGGCCCTACCTGGAGGACCGCTTCACCGTCGGCGACCTGATGATGGCCGACGTGCTGCGCATCCTTGGGTATACCGACATGCTCGCCGACTTCCCCAAGCTTGCCGCCTATCTGCGGCGCTGCGAGGCACGCCCGGCCTTCCAGCGGGCGCTCGCCGCCCAGTTGGACGGGTTCAAGGCGGCCGCGTAAGGGGCGGGGGCGCTCAGGGGCACGACCGGCATGTCACGCGGCGGCTGACTTTCCCCTCGAAACGCGCTGATATGGCTCCGGTCGACGGCCCGGCAGCGAAAGGACGCCCGATGCGATTGGCAATGCGTGCAACTGTGCAAGCGAAAGTGCGAATGACATTTCTCCTGCTGCTCGCGATGTTTGCGGCGCCCCTTGCCGGGCCGGTGCGGGCGCAGGCACCCGGCATCGCGCCTTCGGACATTCTCGACGCCGCCATCGGCGACTGGAACAAGGACGGGCGCGAGGACCTTGCCCTGTTGGCGGTGACCGACCGGGACGACATGCAGGTCGGGCTCTATGTCTATCTGCGCGGGGCGGAGACCGACGGCAGCCTGCTGACCTTGGCGCTCGCTGTTCCGGACAAGATCTGGGGCGGGCGCGGCGGCGACGGCGGCGCCTTCGGCCAGGAGCCGTCGATCAAGGCGCTCGCCAACGGCTCCATCGCCATCACCACCCAGAACTTCGGCATCGGCCGCGAGCGTTGGGAGCACACGCTCTCGCTCGCCTATCGCGACGGCCGCTTCCTCGTCGCCGGCCTCACCTTCAACGCCTTCGATTCCCTGCAGGAGGAGGAGCCGCTCGCCTGCGACCTCAACCTTCTGACCGGGCGCGGCGTCATCAACGACAAGCCGGCGCGCTTCGCGCCGCTGTCCCTGACCCTCGACCGCTGGGAGACGACCAGTGGCGAGGATCCCGGCATCCGGATCTGCCGGGGGCGCCAGTAGGAGACGGTCAAGGGGAGCGGGTAGGCTGGGCGATTGGCGGAGACGGCTGCGCGTTCAGCGCTTGCGCCGCAGGTCGCGCACCAGTGACACCAGCGCGAAGAGGAGGAAGCCGGGCAGGATCGAAATGATCGCCAGACTCGCCGCGCCCATCTCGCAGCCGCCGGAATCGCCCGCGCCGCAACCGCCGGCGGCATGGGCAAGGCCCAGCACGCCGAAAAACACCACGACCGGCGTCACCAGCAGGCCGAGAAGCCCGGACAGCAGCGCTCTCAAGATCATCACGATTCCCCCTCGCGGCGCGCGCCCGCGCTGCCACACCATCCGGCAGTCAAGCCCGGACGGGCGCGGGAGGCAAGTCTGTATCCGCTGGAGCAATTCCAGGAAAAGTGGGAACCGATTTTCCGTCCGGAATTGCGTAAAAACAACATTTTAGAGCATTTACTGATCCGGCAAAAGCAAATGCTCTAGCGCCCGCACCGTTCTCCCTCAGGCGCCTTCCACAGGCTCCAGCCGCACCAGCAGGCGGCCGGCCTCCACCGTGTCGCGTTCGGCGGCCCGAATCTCCGCCACCCTGCCGTCGGCCGCCGCCTTCAGCTCCATCAGGAGCTTCATCGATTCCATCACCACCAGCGTGTCGCCCTTGGTGACCCTGTCGCCCGCTTCAACGCGGATCTCGACGACGAGGCCGGGCATCGGCGCGGCGATGCGCTCGGGCGAGGCACCGTCGCCCGCCGCCCTGTCCTGGCCGAGATCGCCGAGCGGCAGCACCGCGCAGGCGATCTCCGTGCCCGGTCCGCACAGCCAGATCCGCCCGTCATGGTGAGCGGCGGCAAAACTCTCCGCCACACCATCGCGGGTGATGCGCAGCCGCTCCGGCCCGGTCCACTGCGCGGCGATCTCCTGCGCCTCGCCGTCCCTGCCGAGGACGTGCCAACAGCCCGTCTCGCGCGTCTCCAGCACGACGCGGCTCTCGGGCGCTTGCGCATCCACATAGGTTACCCGCGCCGGGCAGCCGGCCTGCGCGAGGAGGCGAAACCCGGAAAGCTGCTGCCAGGGCGTTGGTGCGGCGCGCGGTTTGCTGGCAAGCGCCGCCGCCGCAAGGGCGAGGCCGTCCGCCTCCGGCGCCCTCCACCCATCCGGCCAGATGCGGGCGATGAAATCGGTGGTGACCTTGCCTTGCACGAAGTCCGCCGAGGCCAGCGCATCGCGCAGGAACAGCCGCGTCGTCGCCAGCCCCGCCACTTCCAGCCGGTCGAGGCCGGAGAGCAGCTTGCGCCGTGCCGCGTCCCGGTCGGGCCCGTGGGCGATCAGCTTGGCGATCATCGAATCGTAAGCCGCCCCGATCTCCGCCCCCGGTTTGACGCCGGCATCGCAGCGCAGCTCCGCCGGCGGCGACCACAGCAGCACCTTGCCGGTGTCCGGGCGAAAGCCGGCACTTGCGTCTTCCGCCGTCAGCCGCGCCTGGATCGCGTGGCCGTTGCAGGTCACCTCGTCCTGCCTCAAGGCCAGCTTCTCGCCGGCCGCCGCGCGCAGTTGCAGTTCGACGAGGTCGAGCCCGGTGATCTCCTCGCTCACCGTATGCTCCACCTGCAGCCGCGTGTTCATCTCCAGGAAGTGGACCTCCTGCGTGACCGCATCCATGACGAATTCGACCGTGCCGGCGCTGTCATAGCCGATGGCCCGGCCGAGCCTGAGCGCGGCCTCGAACAGCCGTTCGCGGGTCTCGGGGCGCAAGCCCGGCGCCGGCGCCTCCTCGATCAGCTTCTGGTGGTTGCGCTGCACCGAGCAGTCGCGCTCGAACAGATGCAGCAAGGTGCCGTGCTTGTCGCCGATCAGTTGCACCTCGACATGGCGCGGATTGCGCACCAGCTTCTCGATGAGCAGCCGCCCGTCGCCGAAGGCCCGCTCGGCCTCCATGCGGGCCGCATCGATGGCGGCCTCCAGCCCCGCCTCGTCGTGGACGGCGCGCATGCCCTTGCCGCCGCCGCCCGCCGAGGCCTTGACCATCACCGGCAGGCCGATCTCCCGCGCGGCCCGGGCAAGGCTTTCTGTCGACTGGTCTTCGCTGCCAGTTCCGGGGCCGCCAGTTCCGGGGCCGCCAATTCCGGAGCCGCCAGTACCGGGAATGCAGGGCACGCCGGCCTCTTCGGCGAGGCGCTTCGCCTCGATCTTGGCGCCCATCGCCGCGATGGCCCGGGCGTTCGGCCCGACGAAGGCGATGCCGTTTTCTTCGCAGGCCCGCGCCAGTTCGGGCCGCTCGGACAGGAAACCGTAGCCGGGATGGATCGCGCCGGCCCCGCTCGCCCTGGCCGCGGCGATGATCCGGTCGAGGCGCAGGTAGCTGTCGCTCGCCGCCGCCCCGCCGATGGCGATGGCCCGGTCGGCCATCCTCACATGCAGCGCGTCGCGGTCGGCGTCCGAATGAACGGCGATGGTGGCGAGCCCCATGCGCCGCGCGGTGCGGATGATGCGGCAGGCGATCTCGCCGCGATTGGCAATCAGCAGGCTGTCGAACATCATCCGCCTCACATCCTGTAGACCGGCCGCGGGCCGGTGTCCGTGTCGCCGCCCGCCCCCAGCGCCAGGCACAGGCCCAGCACGTCGCGGGTCTGGTCGGGCTCGATCAAGCCGTCGTCCCACAGCCGCGCGGTGGCGTAATAGGGATCGCTCTGCTCCTCGAACTGGGCGCGGGTGCGCCGGTCGAGCTCGGCGATCTCCGCTTCGTTCGCCTGCGATTTCAGGCTGGCCCGGCGCAGCTCCGTTACCACGGTCGCGGCGACATCCGGGCTCATCGTCGCGATGCGGGCATTGGGCCAGGAGAACAGGAAGCGCGGGCGGAAGCCGCGCCCGCACATGCCGTAATTGCCGGCGCCGTAGGAGCCGCCGACGATCACCGTGTATTTCGGCACGCGCGCGTTGGAGACGGCATAGACGAGCTTGGCCGAATGCTTGGCGATGCCGCCGCGCTCGGCGTCGGTGCCGACCATGAAGCCGGTGATGTTCTGCAGGAACAGCAGCGGGATCTGGCGCTGGTCGCACAGTTCGATGAAATGCGCACCCTTCAGCGAACTTTCGGAAAACAGCGCCCCGTCATTGGCGAGGATTCCGACCGGGTAGCCATGGATATGGGCAAAGCCGGTGATCAGCGTCGCGCCATAATCGGGCTTGAACTCGGCGAGCTGCGATCCGTCGACCATCGAGCGGATCAGCGCGCGCATGTCGGCCGGGCGCTTCAGGTCCACCGGCGCATGCTCGCTGGGGCGCCCAGTGGTGGCAAGCGGCGCCATCGCCTCGCGCGGCGGCGGCGTCACCCTGCGGCCCTCGCCCAGATTGGCGACGATCTCGCGCAGCTTGCCGATGGCGCTTTCCTCGTCGGGTGCGACATGGTCGCTGACGCCGGAGACGGTGGTGTGCATGTCCGCGCCGCCCAGTGTCTCGCCGTCGACGATCTCGTTGATCGCCGCCTTGACGATCGGCGGGCCGCCGAGATGGATGCGGCCCGTGCCGCGCACCATGATCACCTGGTCGCTCAGCGCCGGGATATAGGCGCCGCCCGCGGTGCAGCCGCCGAAGACGACGGAGATCTGCGGCAGGCCGGCCGCCGACATCCGGCACTGACGCCAGAACGCCCCGCCGAAATGGTCCTTGTCGGGAAACACCCGGTCCTGTTCGGGCAGGAAGGCGCCGCCGCAATCGACGAGATAAATGCAGGGAAGGCCGTGCTCCTCCGCCACCTCCTGGGCGCGCGAGTGCTTGCGCACCGTCTCGGCGAAGAACGAGCCGCCCTTCACCGTGGCATCGTTGGCGATCAGCATGCAGGGCCGGTCGCGGATCAGGCCGATGCCGGTGACGATGCCCGCCCCAGGCACCTCGCCGCCATAGAGCCCGTGCGCGGCCAGCGGCGACAGTTCCAGGAAGGCGGTGCCGGGATCGAGCGCCAGCTCGATGCGCTCGCGCACGAAGATCTTGCCGCGCTCCGCGTGGCGGGCGCGGGATTTCTCGCCGCCGCCTTGCGCTGCCGCCGCCTGCACCTGTCTCAGTGCGGCCACC
Source organism: Stappia sp. TSB10GB4 (assembly GCF_900185745.1). Taxonomy (NCBI): domain Bacteria; kingdom Pseudomonadati; phylum Pseudomonadota; class Alphaproteobacteria; order Hyphomicrobiales; family Stappiaceae; genus Stappia; species Stappia sp. TSB10GB4. Next base: position 17,477 of record NZ_FYAV01000031.1, read on the forward strand.
AGGTCGTCCATGCCTGCCACGAGCTGCTCCTCCCGTTTGCATCGCCTCGCCATCGTTCAAGACCCGTCCGTCTCCCCGTCCGTTTCCCCGGCCCGGTTGGGCGATTGACAATCTACCTAACGACCGTTAGAAAAACTGTCAACTGGCCGGGAGCGAGTGCCGCACACCACGGCCAGGCAATCGTGAGGGGGATCGAATGACAGCTTCCGGTTTCGATGTGACCAGCGCCAGCGACGTCTTCTTCGAGGAAGAGCACAAGATGCTGCGCGATCAGGTGCGCCGCTTCGTCGAGGAGGAGATCAAGCCTTACGGCGACCAGTGGGAGGCGGACGGCGCCACCCCGCGCGAGCTGCTGCGCAAGATGGGCGCCCTCGGGTTCTTCGGCATCCGCTATCCGGAAGCCTATGGCGGCAGCGCCATGGACGAGCGCGCCACCGTCGTCCTGTCGGAGGAGCTCGGCCGTTCGACCTATGCGGGCGTTGCCATCACCGCGCTGGTCCATACCGACATGGCCTCGGTCCATCTCTTCAACGCCGGCACCGACGCCCAGAAGGCGAAATACATGCCCGGCATCGTCAGCGGCGAGATCATCACCGCCGTCGGCGTCACCGAGCCGGACGCCGGCTCCGACGTCAAGGCCATCCGCGCCACCGCCCGCCGCGAGGGCGACCACTACCTGCTGAACGGCAGCAAGACCTTCATCACCAACGGCGTGCTCGCCGATGTCTACTGCATCGCCGCCAAGACCGGCGGCGACGGGCCGGCCAGCAAGGCGGTGACCATGTTCATCATCGAGAAGGGCATGGCGGGCTTCACCGTCTCGCGCGCCCTCGACAAGCACGGCTGGCGCAGCTCCGACACCGCCGAACTCTCCTTCGTCGACGTCCGCGTGCCGGCCGAAAACGTCCTCGGCGAGGAAGGGCGCGGCTTCTACGAGATCATGAAGAACTTCCAGAACGAGCGCCTGGTGCTCGGCGCCATGGCCATGGGCGAGGCCCAGGCGGCCATCGAGCTGACGCTCGCCTATGTCCGCGAGCGCAAGGCCTTCGGCGCCCCGCTCTGGGAGAAGCAGGCGATCCGCCAGCGCCTCGCCATGCTGGCGGCGCGGGTCGAGGCGGCCCGGCAGATGGTCTATGCCACCGCCGCCCGTGCCGCGCGCGGCGAACAGCTCGTGCGCGAGGTGTCGATGATCAAGGCGCTGTGCGGCGAGCTGGTCAACGAGGTGATGTATGCCTGCGTCCAGTTCCATGGCGGCATGGGCTTCATGCGCGAGAGCACCATCGAGCGCATGTCGCGCGACGCCCGCGTCCAGGCGATCGGCGGCGGCGCGACCGAGGTGATGCTCGAGGAAGTCGCCAAGCGACTGTGACCGCCATGCGCGCCTTCGTGCTGGAAACCGGCTTCGCCCTTCCGCACCCTTGAAAAGGGCGAGCACTTGCGAAACATAGGCCTCTCGCTCTCGCAGGACCCGTCCCGTTGACCTCCTCCCTTCCCAGGCCGCAGAAGAAGACGAAGAAGGCGCTGGAGGCCCGGCAGGTGATCATGGCCGCCGCCGCCCGGATGATGCGCGAGCGCGGCTATGCCGACACGTCCTTGCGCGATCTGGCGGCCGAAGTCGGCATGAAGGCCGGCAGCCTCTACTACCATTTCGCCTCCAAGGACGAGCTCGCCATCGAGGTCATGCGGCTCGGCGTGCAGCGCGTCTGCGATGCAGTGAACGAGGCGCTGGCGAAGCGACCGGACGCCGGCCCGCGCCAGCGGATCGTCATTGCCCTTAACGTCCATCTGGAGACGCTGCTGTCGGCGAGCGACTTCGCCTCGGCCCATATCCGCTGCTACCCCTTCGTGCCGGAGGCGGTGCAGCAGGAGCTGCTGGCGACGCGCCGCAACTACGACAAGGTCTGGAGCGCGATCATCCGCGATTATCTCGGACCGGATGCCGACGGCCTGCGCGTCCGCTACCTGCGCCACGCCCTGATCGGTGCGCTCAACTGGTCGCTGGAATGGTTCGACCCCGCCCGCGACAGCGTCGCCGGCTATGTCGCCGCGCTGGAGCGGCTGCTGCCACCAGAAACCAAAGTGTGAAGCGAAGTCTTGAGCCGCGCTCAGCGCTGCGAGGCGGCGACCATCGCGCCGACGCCGATGAAGGCGCCGCCCGTCACCCGGTTGAACACCCGTCCCCAGCGCGTCAGCCACGGCGCCAGCCGTCCGGCCGCCCCCGCCAGCACCACCTCATAGGCGAATTCGACCGCCGCGTAGGTGCCGGCGAAGATCACGAACTGCAGCCACAGCGAAGTGCCCGGCCGCATGAATTGCGGCAGGAAGGTCGAAAAGAAGATCAGCGCCTTCGGGTTCGACAGCGCCACCAGCAGCCCCTGCGTGAAGGCGCGGCGGCGGCTGATCGGACGCGCCGCCGGGCCGCCTTCGCTCGCCGCCTGGATGCCGGCGGTGAAGGCCGGTGCCCGCCACAGCCGGATGCCGAGCCAGACGAGATAGGCCGCGCCCACCCATTTGACGACGGTGAACAGCATCTCGGAGGTCAGCATCAAGGCGCCGAGGCCGGCAAGCGAGGCACCGATCAGCACCGTCATGCCGGTGATGCAGCCGAGCGCGGTGAACACCGTCCGCCCGAGCCCGTAGCGGACCCCGTGATTGAGACACAGAAGACCGTTCGGCCCCGGCGTCAGCGACAGGGCGACCGAGGCCAGCAGGTACACCAACCACAGATCGAAGCTCATGCCGGCACTCCAGACGGACAGACAGACAAGCAGACTGACGGAAAGATAGACACGCAGGCAGACAGGCAGACAGGCAGGCGAGGATAACATGCGGCCGGCGCGAAATCTCGGGGCCGTCGCGAGGGGCGATCCTAGCACGCGCCGCGCCGTTGGAAAGGGGCCGCGCGCGGCTTGGCGATTTTGCGACGATTGAGACGGGTTTGGCCGATTTCGAGACGGAATTTTGCAAAATTCGTCTCAATTTTTGCGAGCCGTGTTATCCCCGCGCGGTCGTGAGGCCGCGGGCTTTCCCCCTTGCCCCTGCCCGCCCCGCGCGGGCTATGGTGGGGCCTCGGGCGAGGGCGGGGCAGGGGTGGTCGAAACCGGAAAGGAACGGGAAAGAATGACGGAATTGCGCGCAGGCGGGGCGACGGAGACGGAGACGGGGCATCTTTCGGGCCAGCGCTTCAAGCTGCGGGTCTGGATCACCTCGCGGCTCTGGGCGCAGGTGGTCGCCGGCATGGTGCTCGGATTTGTCCTCGGACTGCTGCTCGGCGAGGGCGCGGGCCTGGTTGCGCCGGAAACCGCCGAGGCCATCGGCCTGTGGCTGGCCTTGCCGGGCCGGATCTTCCTGGCGCTGATCGCCATGGTTCTCGTGCCGCTCGTCTTTTCCTCCATCATCGGCGGGCTCGCCGGCGCCGGGTCCGGCGACACGCTGCGGCGCGTCGGCGTCCGGCTCGCCGGCTTTATCCTCGCCACCACGACGGTGGCGGCGATCCTCGGCGTGACGCTGGCGCAGTGGCTGCGGCCGGGCGCGGCGATGGCCGGTTACCCCCGCAGCGGCCAGCCGCAGCCCGGCCCCGTCCCCGGCTCCGGCCCTGGCTCCGGCGCGGAGGAGGTGGAAGCGGTTGCCGCGTCGGGCGTCGGCACGCTGCCGGATCTGATCGTCGACATCCTGCCGCAGAACCCCACCGCCTCCATCGCCCAGGGCGACATGCTCGCCGTCGTGGTGCTGGCGCTGCTGGTCGGCATCTCCGTCACCCAGATCGACCGGAGCCGGGCCGAGCCCTTCCTCAAGCTGATGGAAGCGCTGCTGTCGATCTCCATGAACATCGTCAAATGGGCGATGTTCCTGGCGCCGTTCGCCGTGTTCGGGCTGATGGCGCAACTGGTTATCCGGGTCGGGCCGGAGACGCTGGTCGGGATTTCCGGCTATGTCGGCGTGGTGCTGCTCGGCCTTGCCCTGCTGCTCGTCCTCTATCTGGCGCTGGCCGGCCTGGCCGGCGGCATCACCCCGCGCCGCTTCCTGGAGGCGGCCGGCGGCAACCTGCTGCTCGCCTTTTCGACGTCCAGTTCCTCGGCGGTGATGCCGGTGACGATCCAGACCGCGCGCCGCCTCGGCGTGCCCGAAGGCATCGCCAATCTGGTGGTGCCGCTGGGCGCGACCATGAACATGGCCGGCACCGCGCTCTACCAGTCGGTGGCGATCCTGTTCATGGCGCAACTGGCGGGAGTGGAACTGACCGGCCTGCAGATCGCCGTTATCACCGGCACGCTGGTCGCCTCCTCGATCGGCGCGCCCGGCACCCCCGGCGTCAGCATCGCCATTCTGCTCAGCGTCGCCGCCAGCGCCGGCATTCCGGCCGATGGCATGGTGATCATTCTCGGTGTCGACCGGCTGCTCGACATGTGCCGCACGGTGGTCAACGTCACCGGCGATCTGGTCGCCTCAGTGTGCCTGCGCGGTCTTGGAGAGGAGCCGCCGGCGGCCGACCCCGACCCTGTCCCCGTCTGAGACGGGCGGGCGCGGGGCGAACGGCCGCCGGGCGTCGCCGGCCTATTCGGCCGGGGTCCTGTCGGGCGCCCGATCCGCCGTCCTGTCGGCCGCCGGCGTCGTCTCCGCCTCGACCGGCGGATGCCCGTCGTCTTCGTGCCTGGGCAGGTGGCCGTCGATCGGGATGCGGCGGAACATCCGCATCACGAAGACGAAGAACACCGGCACGAAGAACACGGCGAGGATCGTGCCGGAGATCATGCCGCCCATCACGCCGGTGCCGATGGCGTTCTGGCTGCCGGCGCTGGCACCACTGGCGATGGCCAGCGGCGTCACGCCCAGGGTGAAGGCCAGCGACGTCATCAGGATCGGCCGGAAGCGCAGATGCGCCGCCTCGATGGTCGCGTCGATCAGCGAACGCCCCTCGGCCATCAGGTCCTTGGCGAACTCGATGATCAGAATGGCGTTTTTCGCCGACAGGCCGACAATGGCGATCAGGCCGACGGTGAAGTAGACATCGTTCGGCATGCCGCGCAGCGTCACCGCCGTCACCGCGCCGATCACCCCGAGCGGCACGACGAGCATCACCGCGAAGGGGATCGACCAGCTCTCGTAGAGCGCGGCCAGCAGCAGGAACACGAACAGGATGCTGAGGCCGATCAGGAACGGCGCCTGCGATCCCGACTGGATCTCCTGCAGCGACTGGCCCGTCCACTCGTAGCCGAAGCCGGCCGGCAACTGGCCGGCCAGCCGTTCCATCTCGGCGATGGCATCGCCCGACGAATAGCCGGGCGCCGCCTCGCCGGAAATGCGGATCGACGGGTAGCCGTTATAGCCGACGATCTGCGAGGGGCCCTTGCGCCACTCGACGCTGGCGAAGGCCGAGAGGGGCACCATGCCGCCATTGCTGTTGCGCACATTGAGCCGTAGCAGGTCGTCGGTCTGCATGCGGGCGTCCTGGTCGGCCTGCACGGTGACCCGCTGCATCCGCCCGGAGTTGGGGAAGTCGTTGACATAGCTCGAGCCGAGATTGGCCGAGATGGTGGCGTTGATGTCGGCGAAGGCGACGCCGAAGGCATTGGCCTTCTCGCGGTCGATGACGAGATCGACCTGGGCGGCGTCCGGCAGGCCGTCGATGCGCAGGCTGGTCAGCACCGGGCTCTGCCCGGCGGCGCCCATCAACTGGTCGCGGGCGGCGGCGAGCGCCTCGTTGCCGCGGCCGCCGCGATCCTGCAGGCGGAAGGTGAAGCCGTTCGAGGTGCCCAGACCCTGGATCGCCGGCGGCGACAGGGCGAAGGAGATCGCGTCCTTGATGCCGAAGAGCTGGCCGTTGGCGCGGCCGGCGATGGCGCCGGCGGAATCCGACGGTCCGCGCTCCGACCAGTCCTTCAGCGTCACGAAGGCAAGGCCGGCATTCTGGCCGGCGCCGGAGAAGCTGAAGCCGAGAATGCCGACGATGCGCGACACGGCGCTTTCCTTGCCGAAGATCGCCTCGACCTGCTCCATCACCTCCAGCGTGCGGTTGGCGCTCGCCTCCGGCGGGGCCTGGATGTTGACCAGGAGGTAGCCCTGGTCCTCGTTCGGCAGGAAGGAGGAGGGCAGGCGCATGAAGCCCCAGCCGAGGCCGACGAGCAGGGCGAGATAGATGATCATCATCCGCCCGGCCCGGCGCGAGATCCAGGAGACGACGGAGCTGTAGCCGTTGGTGGTGCGGCCGAAGCCGCGGTTGAACCAGCCGAAGAAACCCTTCTTCTCCTCGTGGTGCCCCTTCGGGATCGGTTTCAGCATGCTGGCGCAGAGCGCCGGGGTGAAGGACAGCGCCAGGAAGCCCGAGAACAGGATCGACACGACCATGGTCAGGCTGAACTGCTGGTAGATGACGCCGACGGCGCCCGGGAAGAACGCCATCGGCACGAACACCGCCGTCAGCACCAAGGTGATGCCGATGATCGCGCCGGTGATCTGCGTCATCGCCTTGCGCGTCGCGGCCCGCGGCGACAGGCCCTCCTCGGCCATGATGCGCTCGACATTCTCCACGACGACGATGGCGTCGTCGACGAGGATGCCGATCGCCAGCACCATGGCGAACATGGTCAAGACGTTGATCGAGAACCCGGCCGCCAGCATCACCGCGCAGGTGCCGAGCAGCGCCACCGGCACCACCAGCGTCGGGATCACCGTGTAGCGGAAGCTCTGCAGGAACAGGAACATCACCACGAAGACGAGGGCGACGGCCTCCAGCAGCGTGTGGATCACCTTCTCGATCGACGCCTCGACGAAGGGCGAGGTGTCGTAAGGGATCTCGTAGGCGATGCCGGGCGGGAAGAAGCGGGCGAGTTCCTCCATCTTGGCGCGCACCGCCGACGAGGTCGCCATGGCATTGCCGGTGGGCGAGAGCTGCACGCCGATGGCAGCGCTCGGCTGGCCGTTCAGCCGGGTCGAGAAATTGTAGCTCTCGCCGCCGATCTCGATGCGCGCGACATCCGACAGGCGGACGGTCGAGCCGTCCGGATTGGCTCTGAGCACCACCTGGCCGAACTCCTCGATCGAGGAGAGCTGGCCCTTGACCAGCACGCTGGCGGAGATCTGCTGGGTGATCGGATTGGGCAGCGCGCCGATGCGTCCCGCGGCGACCTGGGCGTTCTGCGCCCGGATCGCGTTGACGATGTCGCCCGACGTCAGGTTGAGGCCGAGCATCTTGTCCGGGTCCAGCCAGATGCGCATGGAGCGCTCGGTGGCAAAGAGCCGGGCGCTGCCGACGCCGTCGATGCGGCGGATCTCGCCGAGCACGTTGCGGCTGAGATAGTCGCCGAGGTCGACCACGTTGTAGGAGCCGTCGGTGGAGGTGACCGAGACCACCATGAGGAAGCCGGCGCCGGCCTGCTCGATGCGGATGCCCTGCTGGGTGACGATGCTGGGAAGGCGCGGCTCGACGCGGCGCACCGCGTTCTGCACGTCGACCGAGGCCTGCGACACGTTGGTGCCCGGCTGGAAGGTGGCGGTGATCGTGATTCCGCCCGAACTGTCGGAGGTGGATTCGAAATAGATCAGGCGGTCGACGCCGTTCAACTCCTCCTCGATGGGCCGCGTGACGCTGAGATAAGCGTCTTCCGGCGCGACGCCCGGATAGTTGGTCGAGATGGAGATCTGCGGCGGCGCGACGTTCGGATACTGGGCGACGGGCAGGAAGGGGATCGCGATCACGCCGGCAAGCGTGATGAAGATGGCGATGACCCAGGCGAAGACCGGCCGGTTGATGAAAAAGGACGGCATCAGATCAGATCCTGTGGGACCGGCCCGCGGGCGGCGCGGGAGGGCGCCGGCGGCCACGGGTGGGCCGTTGCGTCAGGACGGGGCGGGGCGGCCCTGGCGGGCCGTCCGTCCCGACGGGTTAGTTGGCCGCGACTTCGGCCGTCTTCTGGGCGCCCTGCCAGGGCGTCGCCGCGATCGGCGCGCCGGGGCGCAGCTTCTGGAAGCCCTCGACGATCACCTTGTCCCCGGGCGCCAGGCCCTTGGTGATGACCCAGCGGGTGTCGACGATGCGGCCGGTCTCGACGGAGCGCAGCTCCGCCTTGTCCTCGGCGCCGACCACATAGACCTGCGCCTGGCCGCCGGCATTGCGCTGCACCGCCTGCTGCGGCACGGCGACGGCGTTTTCCTCGATACCCTGCTCGATCAAGACCCGGACATACATGCCCGGCAGCAGGTCGCCGTCCGGATTGGGGAACTCGCCGCGCAGGGTGATCTGGCCCGTCGTCGTGTCGACCGCGGCCTCGGAAAACAGCAGCCGGCCCTTTTGCGGATATTCTTGTCCATCATCCAGCTTGAGCCGCACGGCGGCCTCGCCGGCGCGCGGACCGGTCAGCGCGCCGACCTGCAGCGACCGGCGCAGGCTCAGCAACTGATTGGCGGATTGAGTGAAATCGGCGTAGACCGGGTCGAGCTGCTGGATCGTCGCGAGCACGCCGCTGGAGGAATCGACCAGCGCGCCCTCGGTCAGCAATGCCCGGCCGATGCGCCCGGAGATCGGCGCCCGCACTTCCGAGAAATGCAGGTTGAGCTCGGCCGCGTCGAGGCCGGCCTGGGCGATGGCGACATCCGCGTCGGCCTGGGCGAGGGCGGCGATGGCGTTGTCGCGCGCCTGCACGCTGGTCACCCGGCGCTCATGCAGCTCCTTCTGCCGGTCCGCGTCCTGGCGGGCCTGCAACTGCACCGCCTGGGCGCGCTGCAGCGTCGCCCGCGCGCTCGCCACCTGGACGCGAAACGGTTCGGGATCAATGCGATAGAGCACGTCGCCCTCCTGGACGATACTGCCCTGCTCGAACACCCGCTCGACCAGGATGCCGGAGACGCGCGGGCGCACCTCGGCGATCCGCGTCGGGGCGATGCGTCCCGGCAACTCGTTGGTAATCGGCAGCGTTTCGGCCGCGAGTTCGACGAAACTCACGCCGGTCGGCGGCATGGCGGGGGCGCCCGCCTGGTTCTTGCTGGCAACGTCGTTGCAGCCGGCCAGCAGCGCGGCGGCAAGGATCACGGCAGTCAGTCTGGATGTCATCGGGTCGACCTCTCGGGGGAAGAGGAGGGTGAGGGGGCGGGCGCGGGAACCTGGTCCACGAGCCAGCCAATTTCGGCAATGATTCTAGCGCGTTCTTCCGGCGCCCAGTTGTGTAGTCCGAGCCATTCGAGCGACATCAGTCCCTCGAGGGCGAGAAAGGCAAGCAGCGCCCCGCGCGGACTGCGCGAGGTGCCGGTGATCTGGGCGATGCGCTGGCCATAGGTCCGCGCGATCGGCTCGCGCAGGTCGGCATCCTGGGCGAGCGAGGCGAGCAGGCCGAGCGCCACCGCCCGGTCCTCCTCGGTGAGCAGGTGCGAGGCCACCTCGATACGGCTGCGGATTGCCGCGTCCGGATCGCCGGAAAAGCTCTCTGCCAGTGCCTGCTCGCAGCTTGTATGCGCGGCCACCCGCCGTTCGACGACCGCTTTGATCAAGGCCTGTTTGGTCTTGTAGTCGTAAAGGACGCTGGCCTTGCTGATGCCGGCCTCGCAGGCCACCGCATCGAGCGTCAGGCGCGCCGCGCCGTCCCGGATCACGACCTGTTCGGCCGCGTCGAGCACGGTGTCGCGCTTGATTGTCCGCTTGCGTCCCATTCCAGCCTCGGTTTTTCCAACCGGATGGATATATATTTTCCAACGGCGGATGCAACCGCTTTTTGCGCCGCAGCACGGGGGGGAAGATCGGGTCCCGGGGGCGTCAATCGCTGCCGCGGACCTGCAGGGGGCGGCGGCGGGAGGGATGCGGCGCGCGCGGCCCGAGCATCTCCCGCATGCGGCCGGCCGTGCTGCGCAGCACTGGCGCCGCCCGCTCGCGGACATCGTCCGCCGGGTCGGCGCAGCGCATGGCGACGAGCAGCGCCACGGTCGTCGGGTCGAGCCGCGTCTGCAACTCGGACAGGGGCGCCGGCCGGCCGATCAGATAGCCCTGCACCTCGTTGCAGCCTTCCTCCGCCAGCACCCGCAATTCGTCCGCCTCCTCGACGCCCTCGGCCACCACGCTCATGCCGAGCGCGTCGCCGAGCCGGACGATGGTCTCGACGATGGAGCGTGCGCTCGGCGTCTTGCGCATGGCGCGGATGAAGGACCGGTCGATCTTGATGACGTCGAAGGGGAAGCGCGACAGATAGCCGAGCGACGAGTAGCCGGTGCCGAAATCGTCGAGGGCGATGCGCACGCCCAGCGATTTGAGCGCGGTAAGGATCTGCAGCGCCCGCCGGTCGTCGTCGATCAGCACGTTCTCGGTGACTTCGAGTTCCAGCCGGCTGGCGGCAAGCCCGGCCGTTTCCAGCACCTCGCGCACCGTCTCGACGAAGTGCTTCTCGCGGAACTGCAGCGGGCTGACATTGACGCTGATGCGCGGGATCTCGGGATGGGCGCAGGCGATGGCGCAGGCCTGGCGCAACACCCACTCGCCGATGGCGATGATGCGGCCCGACTGCTCGGCGACGGGAATGAAGTCGTTCGGGCTGATCATCCCCTTTTCCGGGTGATGCCAGCGGATCAGCGCCTCGTAGCTGCCGATGCCGTTGCTCCTGAGGTCGAGCCGCGGCTGCAGGTGGAGCTCGAACTCCTCCCGCTCGACGGCGAGGGTCAGATCCGCCTCCAGCAGCCGGCGCTTGCGCAGCACCGCGTCCATGCCGTCCTCGAACAGGCAATAGGTGTTTCGGCCGAGGCTCTTGGCCTTGTACAGTGCGGTGTCCGCGCGCGAGACGATGATCTCCGCGTCGTCACCATGCAGCGGGCTGACGGCGATGCCGATGCTGGCGCCGCTGCGCAGCGTCAAGCCGTTGCCGCAATCGATGGGCTGCGACAGGACATGGACGATCCGGTGCGCGAGGTCGGCTGCCTGGTTGGCGAAGGCGATCTGGTGCTGGATGACGGCGAATTCGTCGCCGCCGAGCCGCGACACGGTGTCGGTACCCGGCACCATCGCCTTCAGCCGGTCGGCGGTGACGCGGATCACCCGGTCTCCGGCGAGATGACCGTGAACGTCGTTGATTTCCTTGAACCGATCGAGGTCGATCATCAGCACCGCGGCGGATCCCCCGCGCCGCCGCGCCTCCGCCAGCACCGCCGACAGCCGCTCGGAAAAGACCGTCCGGTTGGGCAGGTCGGTGAGCGGATCGTGCTGGGCGAGGTGGCGGATGTGCTGCTCCGCCTTCTTGCGGTCGCGCAGGTCGACAATGGCCGATACCCGGGTGCGCTCGCCCCGATAGATCACTTCGCGGGCGCGCACCTCCACCGGGACGAGGCTGCCGTCGACATGAACGATGCGCAACTCGTTGGGACCGCTTTCGCTCAGGGCGAGTTGGTGCCGCACCCGCTCGCGGTCCTCCTCGATGACATGGTCGAGGATCGCGCTGCCCTTGAGCTCGTCCAGCGATCGGCCGGTGAGTTCCTCCAGCGCGTGGTTGCCGTCGATGATCGTGCCGCGTACCGAAATGACGATCGCCTCGAAGGTGGCATTGGCAAGCGCGGTGAGCCGTTCCGCCTCCTCCTCCGCGCGGCGCAACTCCGCCTCGCGGCCGCGCGCCCGTTCCTCGTTCTGGATCGACTCCATCAGACGGTTGAACAGCCTGCTCATCCGCTCCGCCTCGTCGCCCGGCTCCACGGCTAAGCGCAGGCTGAGATCGGCCCGCCCCTCGACGAGCCGGCCCACGGCATCCTCGACATGGCCGATGCCGAGCCGGGTGCCGTGCTCGGCCTCGTTGAGGCCGCGGATCTCGCCGTCGTGGTCGATGCGCAGGGCGACGCCCCGCTTCAGGACCAGGAAGAAGATCAGGCCAAGAGTGAAGGCGAAGGCGAAGTTGAGCGCCGCGCCGCCCGCCTGCACGGCAAGCTGTGCCAGCCGGTCGCCGGTCGGCAGGTTCGCGACCGGGGCCAGCAGGGCGAGGCCGAGCGTGCCGACCACGCCGGCAATGCCATGCACGCTGATGGCGCCGACCGCGTCGTCTATCCGGAACTGCCGCTCAAGGACAGAGATGCCGGCGACCGCGGCAAAGCCGCCGGCAATGCCGATGACCAGCGCCCCTTGCGGCTCCAGCACCATGCAGCCGGCGGTGACCGCGACAAGCCCGCCGATCATCCCCGAGAAAGCCTTTGCGGGCAGCAGAACGCCCTCCCGCGCCCAGGCGGTCAGATAGCCGGCGCAGGTGCCGGCGGCGGCGGCCAGCACGGTGTTGGCGATGACATGGGCAATGTCCGGGGACGCCTTCAGCGTCGAGCCGCCATTGAAGCCGATCCAGCCGACAAACAGCAGCAAGGCGCCGGCGGTCGCCAGCACCGGGCTGTGCCCCTGGAAGCGCACCGGCCGGCCTTCGGCGTCGAAGCGCCCGATGCGCGGACCGATGACGAGGCAGGCCGCCAGCGCGATCCACGCGCCGGTGCCATGCACGACGGTGGAGCCGGCGAAATCGACGAAGCCGGCATTGCCCAGGAAGGCGCCGGGATTTTTGACGAGCGCGTTGCCCCAGGCCCAGTGGGCGAAGACCGGATAGACCAGGCCGGCGATGAAGACGGAGCAGGCGACATAGGCTGCCAGCGGCATCCGCTCGGCAACCGCGCCGGAGACGATGGTCGCCGCCGTGCCGCAGAACATCACCTGGAAGACGAAGAAGGCAAGACCCCAGGAATCCAGCCCGCCGAGCAGCAGCATGGCCGGATCGAAGCCGATCCCGACGCTGGACGTGGGCCCGAAGGCGACCATGAAGCCGACGGCCGCAAAGACCAGCACGGAGAATGTGAAGTCCAGGAGGTTCTTCTGGGCGACGTTGATCGCGTTCTTCGAGCGCACCGTTCCCGCTTCCACCAGCAGGAAACCGACCTGCATCAGCAGCACCAGGCCGGCGGCGACCAGCAGCCAGACCAGGTCCAGGGTGCGGTGCAGCGAAGCCAGTGCGGCCGTCTCGCTCGCAGACGCCTGTGCGATCCCTGCGGACAGCACCGCCAGCGCTGCGGCGCAAGCCAGGATAGGCTGTCGAAGCCTTGAGCCGAATGCCGCCATGTGCCCCCAAGATCCCCGTCTGTCCTTTGTTTGTCGCAGGTTAGGAACCAGCAGTTAAAAACTGATTGAAACCTCATGATTGTGGATTGAACGTCAGGATTGCATGATAGAGAGCCCGCTTAAGCCATTGCGACCGGCGGCTTTTTATTGTGCATCGCGATATGTACTTCTTCCCTAGCGGCAGTTTTTCGCCCGGGTGACCGGCCTCCGCAGGCGCAGCCATGGCCGGGAGGCCGGAGATCGGCCAACAGCCGCTTCACTTTCCGCAGCGATGGGTTAGGATCGCGCGCTGATTGCAACCGGCACATCGCACAGGCATTCCTACGTCATGGAAAATCCGCTCATGTCCTTTTCTTTTCGTCATTCCGTTTCCGGTTTTCGTCGTGCCGCATTGGCCGGATTGATCCTGGGCGCAAGCTTCGGCACGGCCGCCGGGCAGGATGCCGCGCCGAAACCGGCTGAGGGCGGCGCGGCGGCGCCGAACTGGGTGGTGCAGTGCTCGGAGGCGACGGAGACGGCGCCCAAGCGCTGCCGGGCGCTGCAGAACATCGTCATGCAGGACAGCGGGCAGCGCCTGCTGACCGTTGTCGTCGAACCGCGCGAGGGCGCCCCCAACCATGCGCTGGTGCTGGCGCTGCCGCACGGCGTTTTCCTGCCGACCGGCACGCAGATCCAGGTCGACGAGGGCGAGCCGGTGGCGATGGCGATCCAGACCAGCGACGCCAATGGCGCCTATGCCGGCACGGCGATCAGCGACGAGTTGCTGGCCTCGCTGAAGAAGGGGCAGCGCCTGATCGTCGCCTTCAAGACCGCGCAGCAGCAGGATCTGGCGATCCCGGTGACGCTGATCGGCTTCACCGCCGCCTATGGCCAGCTCGGCGGCTGAGCGGCTGCCCGGCGCGGTGGCCAAAGGCCCGGCGGGCGGGGGTCTGCCGGGGAAACGAACAACGGGCAGGCCGATGGGCCCGCCCGTTGCGCGTCAGGGTGGAGGCGAAGCTCAAGCCTCGGCCGTACGCCGGACCAGGTCCGCCCAGTTCCGCATCGACCACAGATGCGCGTAGATCACCGGCAGGGCACCGCTCTTGCGCAGATCGAGGAAGGCCTGGTCGGACAGGGCGTTGACGCGGGTCTCGTCGATGATGCTGAAGTCGTTGACATTGAGCACCTCGCCGCCCGGCAGGGTGAAGCGGCCGGCATTGGGGGCGAACAGGTCGTGCTCGGCGATCTGGCGCATCAAGGCCTCGCTCTCGCGGCTCTCGCGCTGGAACGCGGCGCAGAAGTCGAGCGCCTTGCGCGTCGCCTCGGTCGGCTCGGCGCCCTCGAAAAACCGGGTCTCCCCGTCGGCGGCGATCTTGTCGCTGGCTGCGTCGATGCACAGGGCGAACTCGCTCGCCTCGTCATTGCGCGCCAGGATGAACGGATAGCGGCGCACATAGGAGGGAATGTAGGTGTCCGCCGCCCAGGCCCCCTCGCCGTCGACGAAGAGGTTGCGGTCCTGCCGCAGACCGAGCACGGCGACGGCGGCCGGCGGGGTGGTGCCGGCGGCGAAGACGATCGGATAATGGCGCGCGGCGACGCCGAATTCGATGGCATTGAGGGGAACGGCATGGGTGCGGGCGGCGAACCGGTAATCCGGCGCAAGAGCGATGCCGAGGTCGCCGTGGCGGTCGGCCCTGAGGGCTTCCGGGCGGCTGTAGAACAGCGGCAGCGCGGACGGCCCTCCCGACGCCGGGCGCGGCGTGTCCGTGTCGGCTTGGGTGCTGGTCATAATGGTCCGTCCTCGATTATGCATTTGTGATGAATGGTTGCTGTCCCGTCGACGACCGGACGGCGAATTTCTTGTACAAGTCCAACGGCTGGTTGCCTAGACCATACCATCCGGCCTTCAATAAGCGCGAGTGCCGACGGAGTCGGCCTCCGCGCGCGGCGTTGGGGAAGATCGGGAAACCATGGCGACACTTGGCGAAAGCCACCAGGGCGTGACCTTCAGCGGTGAGGACATCCGCCTCGATGGCGCGGCCTATCGGGCCTGCGTCTTTCGCGACTGCCGGATGCGCTATGAGGGCGGCCCTCTGCCGGTGCTGGAGGGCTGCGATTTCGTCGGTTGCAGTTGGGCCTTCGACGGCGCGGCGGCGAACACGCTGCTGATGCTGGGCGCGCTCAACCAGGGCGGTTTCGCCCCGGTGGTCGAGGCAACGCTGGCCGCGATCCGCAGCGGCGATGTGCTGTCCACGCCCGCGCAACCGGCCACCGCCGCTCGCAGCCCCGGCGCCCGGGTCATCGATCTCGGCTTCGGCCGGTTCCCCGTGCCGAGATTGCGGCGCCGTCCGGTCACGGGCAACGGAGAGGGGCACTAGTTGTCTTGCCGGTCCCGTGCGAACTTCAGAGTCGAAAAGAGTGTCGAGCAAGCTTATGTTTCTAATGTGGTTTTGGAGTTTGAATTAGGCTCCGAGGAGCGCTGGCAGAACGAGGCGACTTTCAAAGTCACCACACTGGATCGTCCGGCGTCTTTCAGGATGCACAAGGGCCGATGCCGCAAGGGGAGACGGATGACCAACGTGCTGGATCTTGCGACGGTGACCAGGGCCGATTTCGAGGCGATGCGGCAGGAGCCGATCCTGCTGGTCGCGGCCAATGGCACGGTCGATCTGTCGATCGAGGAGGTTCGCCAGATGGGCAGCGGAGCCGGCCTGCGCGCGGGCGGCGCCTTTTCCGTTGTCTTTCGCGGCCCGGCCACGCCGTTTGTCGAACAGGCGATTCACCGGCTGGAGGTCGGCCTGCCGGACAGCGGCCGGCTGGCGGCTCTCGACCTCTTCCTGGTGCCGGTCGGCCATGATGCGCAGGGGCGCCGCTATGAGGCCGTCTTCACCTGACCGCAGCGGTCAGGCCGGCGATCCGGTCTCGGTGGCGATCGCGGGGCGGGAAAGCGGATCGCGCGGCGGCGTCCAGCGCATCAGTTGGTAGACGCCGGCCTCGCCGGACGTGACGAAGCCGAGGCGCAGGTAGAGCCGCATCGCCGGATTGAACTGCTCCACATGGATGCTGACGCTCCGCCGGCCAGCGGCGGCGAGGGCCAGCACGTCCTCCAGCACCGCCCGACCCAGCCCCTGGCCGCGCTGGCCCGGCATCAGGGCGATGTCGATGATGCGGATCTCACTGTCCCGCGTGTCGAGATAGAGCCGGCCGACGGGTCCGCCCGAGACTTCCGCGATCAGCCAGTCGCTGCCGGGAAAATACCGCATGTAATGGCTGTGCTGGGCCTGGAACTGCTGGGCGAGAAAGGCCTGCTTCTGTTCCGCGCTCCATGGCACCGGGGCAAGCTCCTCCTCCCGCGTCGAGGCATAGAGGCGAAACAGGAACGGCAGGTCGTCGGCCTCCCGCATCCGCCGGAAGCCCAACCCCCGTTCCCGTGCGCGCGGCAGGTCAGGAAGGTTCGCAGACCCCGTCCGGGCAGGAGGGGCGGACGGGCCGAGGCTCTCCGGTACGGCGACGCCGGACACGCTCGACTTGCCGGTGGAGCCCGGGCGAGGGCGCTCGTCCGGGACCGGGGTCTGCTCGCTCATCTTGCGCGGTCCTGCGTGCTCGCCTGCCTCGCCCTCACGGACGCGGCGGGAAGATGCCGTACAGCGCGATGATGAAGTTCAGCGTCAGATACGGCTGCATGTTGTTGTGCGGCGAGCTGCCACCCTGCATCGCCACCATCTGCGGCGCCATGGACTCCGGCGGTGTGGAGGTTTCCGTGTACTGGGCGACGCCGCTTCGTGCAGACAGCAGGTTGCCTTCCGGCGAAAGGCTGTTGGCTCCGCTGAAGGGGCCGGATGCCACCGCCTGCAGCGCATGGGTGTGGTGCGGCATTTCGGTCTGGATCAGCGTCACGGTCGGGGTGCCGGCGGACTCGCCGAGCGCGCGGAACGTCAGCCCCGGTCCCTGTCCGTGCTGCATAGGCGAGCGGCCCTGCAGGTCGGGGAGGGCATAGGTTGTCTTGCCATCGCCGCCATAGGTGGTTCCCAGCAGAGAGAACAGCGCGGTGTTCTGCGAGATCGGCATGATCTGGCCATTGCAGAACGCCCAGTTCTTGGGGGCGAAGTTGCCGGCGAAGATACGGATTTCCGCAACGAAAGGGTCGGACATGGGGAACCTCTCAGGCCGGCGAGGGATAGACGCCGTAGAGCGAGATGATGAAGCTGACGGCGAGATACGGCGCCATGTTGTCGTGTGGCTGGTTGCCGCCCACCGGCAGGATCGAGTTGGCCGCCAGTTGCACCAGCGGCGGCGCGCTCTGGGAGGAGAAATAGGAGTTGCCGGCCGGGCTTGTTGCCAGCACATGGGCCTGCGGCGAGGCTTGCGTGCCGACCGCCCCGCTGGCCAGCAGCGGATGCGTGTGGTTCGGCATCTGCTGGGTGGTCAGCGTGACCTGTTCGGATCCGCCGATCTCCGCCAGGGCATAGTCCGGCAGGCCGGGACCCTGGCCAAAATGCTGCGGCAGGCGGCCGCGCAGGTCCGGCAGGGCGAAAGTGGTCTGGCCGTCGCCGCCATAGGTGGTGCCGATCAGGTTGTAGAGTACCTCGTTTTCGGAAATGGACAGGAGCTGGCCGTTGCAGAACTCCCAGCCGAGAGGCGCGAAATTGCCGCCGAACATGCGGATCTCGCCAACGTAGGGATCGGACATGAGGATTCTCCTCGTTCTGTCGAGACAACGTGGATCAGTTGTGAGACGGGAAGATGCCCTGCAGCGCGATGCAGAAATTCAGCGTCAGAAACGGCTGCATGTTCTGGTGCGGCTGGCTGCCGCCGATGCTTGCAAGGCTGGTCGCCTTCATTGTGACCGCCTCCGCGAATGGCCCGTAGAGCGGTTCGGGGGTCTCGCCGAGGTAGTTTCCGGTCGGTGTGGCTGTGTTTACGCTCGCGCCGGATCCCTCGGCAAAGTGGGTGTGCTGCGGCATCTCGGTGATGGTCAGCGTATGGGTCGTCTGGCCGGCAGGTTCGCCAAGGGCATGCCCGGCGCCGGTGTGAATCGGCACGCGGCCGCGCAGGTCCGGCAGGGCGAAATTGGTGACGCCATTGCCGCCATACGTGACCCCGAGCAGGGCGAACAGGGCCTGATTCTGGTTGATCGGCAGAAGCTGACCGTTGCAGAAGGCCCATCCCTTTGGCGGATAGTTGAAGCTCAAGATCTTGATTTCCGCAAGAAACGGTTCTGACATTCCGCCCTCCCAGGCGCCTATGGGTGTCGCGAGCCGCGACCGGGAATGAAAATCTCTGAAAAAGCCCCGGCCAAAAACTATGTGCCGATCCTGTTACAATTTACGATAGATATCAAGCGCTAATAAAACGTCATTTTCTGCGAGAAAAGTTGACTTTGAGGGGAATTTTACAACCAAAAATAGATTTTTCTGCTATGCGATTGCATTTGTGGTCATGCCTGTGGCGCGGTCTTCGTCCTGTTCCGAACGGACGGCCTTCGAGGTCATGCCGCCGCCGCGCGGGCGGCGGCGGTGAGCCGCCCCGGATCAGGGGCCGGTGGGCAGGTTGCAGGTGCCCGCGGTGAACGGCGCGGTCGACGTGAGGGGGTTCACGATCGCGCCCGAGGGGGCCGAAACTTGCTGCCCCGACAGGTAAGTTTCGACGGGTTGGCTATTGGGATCGAAGTCCGGCGGGTGGGTGGCATCGGTCGCACCGAGGCCCTGGACATGGAATGTGGCGGTGTTCGCGATGACGATGTCGAAGTATTCGCTGGGGGTGGTCGTGAACGTATTGTTCGCAATGTTGACGCAGACCGTTGCCGAACCCGAGCCGAGGTTGTCCACCTGGGCGCTATTGGCGCCGTTCGCGCTGATTGTGTTGTTGAGAATAGTGAGGTCGAGACGTGCCGTACTGCCATCCAACTGGGCCTGGATGCCGGCACCGTTGCTGACGTCTATGGTGTTGTTCTCGATCGTCAGGGCGTGGCTGCCGACGGCAGTTTGGAAGTAGATGCCGCTGCCGCTGCTGAGGGTGATGATGTTGTTCCGTATCGCCAGGTCGATGATGGTGTCGCCCGGTGTAAAGATATTGATGCCAGAAGCGGCGGTGATGCCCGACAGGGTGTTGTGACTGATCGTGCCTTGCAGAGTGCCGGCGCTGGAATCGTCGAAATCGATGAGCCGGCTGTCGGAACTCGAGGTACCGTTGCGGCTGAGCGTGTTGCCGGTGATGTCGAAGGCGAGTTGCCCGCCGCTAACACGAAGATCGAGCACGGCCTGTGCGCCGACACCCTCACCGCGCAGAGTGCTGTTCTGGAGCCGCAGGGTATGCGAACCGGCGGCGAAGTCGCCGCGAATCGCCGCTGCCCGTAGTGCCCCCGATCGGGTGCCGGTGTTGACGATCTCCACCTGGTAGAACGCGGCGGAGCCGCCAAGCAGCACCGTTGCCGTGGCATTGGACGAGGTGAGGATCGGACGCACGCTGTCGATCGTGCCGCCCGTTGCCGTGATGACCGCCGAACCTCCGGAGATTCCGGTCAGCAGCAGGTTCGCCGGCGCGCCGCCGCCGCCGGCGAAGCCGAGCGTGGTGACGTCGACGCTCTGGCCATTGGCCAGCGAGATCAGGCCCCGGCCATCCGGCAGGGTCAACGACCCGGATCCCAGATTGATCGTGTCCTGGGTGGTGTTCGCGGTCTCGTCGATCAGCACGATGATGTCCTGGCCCGAGGCGAGCGCTTCCGCGAGCGTGCCCGGGTCGGCGAAAGTGCCGGCGCCGCTGGTTTGGCTGCTGCCGACGACGAAGTAGCTCGCTCCGCCCTGCAGGTTGGAGATGTCCGTCGTGCCGAGGATCGAGCCGAAGGCCACATCCTCCAGGTCGAACGTGCCGGTCGCGGCCATGCCCGTCGTGACCACCGCGAAGCCGGTGGTGTCGATGGTGCTGGCCACCGGTGCCGAACCGTCGCCATACTGGAACCGCACGCCGTCCGCGATATTGGCGTTGGTCAGGTCGATACCGGTCTGGACGTTGTGGATCGCGCTCGGATTGGCGATGACCACATCGGCGTTGTTGGCATAGCCGGCAAGATCGATGCCCTTCGAGCCGACGCCGCCGGTGCCGGTGATGTCCAGCGTGTTGAACGTCATCGCGCCGCGATAGGTGCTGGTGAGCCTGAGGCCCGTACCGCTGGTCAGGCCGGTGACGTCCACATCGTTGAAGCTGACCGTGCCGTTGGTGCCGGCACCCTGGATCGCCACGCCGCTCGTCGTGGCGATGGCGAGCGTGCCGGTGGTGAAGCTGACCGTGGACGTGGCATCGTTGCCCGACAGCGAAATGCCGGTCTGGGCGCCGCTGGAGATGGTGTTGTTCGAGCCGGAGAAGGTGAAAGCGGCGTTGGCGGCGCTGTTGGCGATCGACAGGCCGGTCGAGGCGGACCCGGTGAGGGTTACGTTGCCGGTCAGGTTCACCGTGCCGCCGACGGTGTTGAAGGCCATGCCGGTGCCGGTGCTGTTCGTCGAGCTGACATTGGTCGCAGTGAGGTTCAGCGTGGTGCTGCTGATGTCGAGCGCGGCGCGGTTGTTGGCTTCGATACTGCCGGCGCTCGTCGTGCCGATATTGAGCGTGCCGGTATTGCTCGCGAGAACGCCGACCCCATTGTTGGTGGCAATCCGGTTGATCGAGCCGAAGGTGAAGCTGCCGGTGTTGTCGATCAGGCGGAGACCGCCGCCGGACTCGCCGCTATCGTCGTGGTCGATCGTGACGTTGCCGAAGTTGATCCCGCCCGCACCCGCCGTCGTGCCGCTGATGTCGACGGCATAGGTGTCGTTGCCGAGCGCGTTGTTGGTGACCAGGGATCCGGTGGCGATGGCAAGGGTGCCGCCATTGCTGACCAGTGCCCGGCCGCCCGCCGCCCCCGCGCCGCGCTGGTCGTCGTTGTAAACCAGATTGGCGAACGTGACAGACGAGCTGGAATGGTTGCCCAGCAGCACGAAGCCGGCGCCCACCGTCGCCGAGGCATTCGTGGAGTTGCGGACCTCGGTCTGGCCCTGGAAATTCGCGATAAAGCTGGCTTGCGCGTCGGTGATGTTAACGCCGCGCAGCGTCGGATTGATGATGTTGACGTTGCCGGTGACGGTGAAGCTGCCGGAGTTGTCGTTGAGGTGAATGCCGTAGGCGGCGTTGTCGGCGTTGGAGGCCGAGCCGAGGTCGAACGTGCCGAGCGAGACGGCGGCCGAGGATCCGAAAACGCGGAGGCCGCTGCCGGTGGTCCTGTTGATGCTGGAGGTGGCGACCGAGAAGGTGCCCGCGCCGCCGACACTGGTAAGCTGGATCACGTCGCTGGTCGACGTTCCGGTCTGAGTGACCGTGTTGAACGCGACACCCGATGCGCCGATGGTCATGCCGTCGATCAGGATCGCCTGCCCGGTCGCCGTATCGATCGTGTTGGCGGAATTGGACACCGTTATGGTGCCCCCGCCCGAGGCCGAGAAGCCGGCGCCGGAGGTGGTGTCGATGTCGAGAGCGCCGGTGAAGTTGACGGTGGCGCCGGTGTTGTTGAGCAACCGGACAGCCGTATTGGCGCCGGTCGCCAGCGTGCCGAGACCGGAGAAGGTGATCGTTCCGCCGGTGTTGCTCTCGACATTGATGCCGGTCGCGCCGCTGCCGGTAAATGTGATGTCGCCGGAGAGCGCGGCCGTAGAGCCGGTTCGCGACACGACATAGACGGCCTCGCCGACGCCGCTCTGGGTGATGTCGGCGGCAATGCTGATCGCCCCGCCGCCGCCATTGATCCACACGCCCCGGCCGCCCGCGACGTTGACCGTGCCGCCGTTGACGCTCACCGCGCCGTCGCCATAGGTGTAGATGCCGTTCTGGCTGCCGGAGATGTCGACCGTCGTGAAGGTGACGGTGCCTGCATGCGTGCTGGACACGCCGAAGAAGCTGTTCGCGACATTGGCGATGGTCGCGCTGTCAAAGGCAACGGTTCCGCCGGTGCCGCCGAGAAGAACGCCGTGTCCGCCCGTGGTGCCGGCGACCGACAGGGTGCCGCCGGAAAAGGCGCCGGCATCGAGGTCGAGCGAGATCGCGTGGCCGGCGACCGTGCCGGACGCGGTGAGCGTGTCGAAATTGATGCCGCCGACGCCGGCCATCAGGTTTTCCGCGTTGATCAGACGGCCGGTGTCGGTGGTGATCGATGTGGTGGCGGCCGCCGCGGTCCGCAGCGTCACGGTCGAGCCGCCGGAACTCTGCACGTCGAGACCGGTGCCGGAACTCGTGGTGATGGCGAGATCGCCGGTGAAGGTGAGGTTCAGCGTTTCGCCATTGGTCACGTCGATGTCGACACCGCCGCCGGCCGTGCCGGCATTGTTGATGACCGTGGCACCGATGCTGAACGTGCCGACCGAATTGGTGATCAGCAAGCCGGCATTGGTCGAATTGGTGACGTTCAGCGTGCCGATGGTCAGTGCGTTGTTGCCGGCCGCCGTCGCATTGCCGCCCTCGACATAGACGCCCGAGCCGCTTGCATTGGTCGAGTTCACCGTGCCGAAGGTGAGATTCATGGTCAGCGGGTCGAGGAACAGCGCGGTGCCGTTCGTCGTGTCGACCGTGCCGGAGCCGCCGCCATTCAGCGTGAAGACGGTGTTGAAGCCATTGGTCTTGGTGTCGACCTCAAGGCCGGTGCCGCCGTCGTTGAAGATGTTGAGCGTGGTGAAGCCGAGTTCGCCGGTCGTGTCGATCAGTGACAGGCCGTTGCCCGCAACCCGGTTGCCCGTGCCCTGGCCGACATTCAGCGTGCCGGCGGCAACCGCCGCGCCCGCGCCGTCGCTGTCGAAGTCGACCGCCTGGAACAGGATCCCGCCGCCGTTGCCGTTGCCGATCACCGTATTGTTGGCGAGCGAGCGGATGCCGATCGAGCTTGCCGTCGTCGAGACGTTCTGGCCGATGACCGACACGGTCGCGGCGGACGAGCCTGTTTCGAAGGTCGTGTTGTCGATCGACAGCAGCAGGTTGTTGGCCGTGCCGGCGCCGGTTTCGGCGACCTGCAAGGCGGTGCCGGTCGAGCGGATGACGTTGGTGCCCGTCAGGTTGACGGTCAAAGTGCCCGCGCCGGCGGACGAGACGACAAGGCCAGACCCGGCGATGTCGCCGGTATCGCCATTGCCGCCCGAGCCCATCGTGATGTCGGACAGGGACACGGTATTGGTGATCGCATTGCTGTTGGCGATGCGGATGCCGCCGCCGGAGATCTGGTTGCTGGCTCCGAGGGTCAGACCCGAGATCGTGGCGTTGGCATTCTGGATGAAGACGCCGTCGCCGCCGGTCGCATCGATGGTGTTCGCCCCGGTCAGCGTGAAGGAGCCGACGCCGTCGTCGTCCTGGATGAAGATGCCGTGGGCGCCGGCGTCCGATCCGGTGCCGTCGATGTCGATGTTGGTCGCGGTCACGACCGCGTCGGACCCGGCATAGGCGATGCCGAAGGCCGGTCCGGCGGCGGGGGTCGCGGTGAGGGCCGAGGTCGCCCCCGCATGGCCGAGGGCGAAGGTGCCGGTGCTGTCGGAGGCGAAGGTCACCGCCGTGCCGCGCGAGGCGATCTGCAGCCCCGTGCCGGCCGTGCCGACATTCACCGTGCCGTGCGATCCGGCGAAGACCATGCCGAGGCCGGTATTGTTGATGACCACACCGTTCGCCCCGGTGCCGATGTTGAGGGTCGTGGTGGTCGTGCCCGACGTCCCGAGACCGACGAAGGTCTGGGTGCTGGTGGACCCGATGTCCAGATTGGCAATGGTGAACACGCCGGATGTGGTGAGGTCAGCGAGCGCGACGACGTCCGCGGTGGCGGTGCCCGATCGTGTGAAGGCGGCGTTCTGGATGGTGAGGCTGCCGGTGCCCGACACCCCGTCGAGGCGCATGCCGGCCGCGTCGCCGGTCGAGGTGATCTGGTCGAAGGTGAAGCCGCCGATGCCCGCGACAACGGTGTCGAGCGTCAGTGCTGCTGTCTGGGAACTGGTGATCGCGTTGGTGCCGACTGCGGAGGCCGTCAATGTGCCGCCGGCCGTACCATTGAGGCGCAAGCCGCCGTTCAGCGTCACGCTGTCGAGAAGCACCGTGGAATTGCCCGCGGTGGTGGCGATATCGAGCGCGGAGGCACCGGTGCCTCCGCCGATGGTGCTGGACCGGATCACTGCGTCCGAGCCCGCGCCGTAGCTCGCCGAGATGCCGCTGCCGGTGCCGCTATTGGTGATGAAGACGTTCTGGATCGTCGCCGTTCCGGCAATCACCACGGTGCCGCTGCCCGACGAGGACGTGAGAATCGGAACCACGGTGTCGAAGGTGCCGGGGGCGGTGATCGTCGAGCCGGACGCGATGCCGGTGAGCCGGAGGCTCGCCGGTGCGCCGCCGGCGGAAACGCCGAGTGTCGTGACGTCGACGCTGTCGCCGCCAGCCATACCGAGCAGCGCCTGACCTGCGGCCAGATTGAAGCTCGATGCGCCCAGATTGATGATCTGCTGCACGCCGCCGGTCGTCGCGTCGACCAGCACGATCACATCGGCGCCGGAGGCCTGCGCCTGAGCTATTGTACCCGGATCGGAGAACGTGCCGGTGCCGGAGGTGCCATTCGTGTCGACGACGTAGTAGCTGACGCTCTGCAGGTTGGCGACGTTGCTCGTCCCGAACCCAACATCCTCGAAATTGTACTCGCCGGTCGCCGTGAGGCCGGTGGTGACGATGGCGACATTGCCGCCGACTGCCGATGTGTCGATGGTGCTCGCCACCGGCGCCGAACCGTCGCCATACTGGAACCGCACGCCATCGGCGATATCGGCATTGGTCAGGTCGACGCCGAACTGCACGTTCTGGATCGTGCCGGAGCCGGTGGTCACCACGTTCTGGCTGTTGGTATAGCCGGTCAGGTTGATGCCGCGCGATCCGGCCTGCCCGGTGCCGGCGATGTCGAGCGTGGCGAAGGTGATCTGTCCGTCGAATGTGCCGCCGGACAGGTCGAGGCCGGTTCCGGATGCGCCGACGCCGGTGATGTCGACGTCGCCGAAGGTGATAGCGCCATTGGCGCCGGTGGCGCGGATCGCCCGGCCGCTCGACCCGCTCATGGCGATGGTCGTGTCGCCGAAGCCCAAGGTGCCGGAATTGCCGTCAAGGAGAAGGCCGAAGCCGGACGATGTCGCGATGTTCGTCGTGCCGAACCCGACCGCCGACGAGGTGCCGGTGATCTGGATCCCGGCTCCGAGCGTTCCCGAGACCGTCGTGGTTCCGGTGACGGTGAAGGCGCCGCCCGAAACGGTATCGAGGCCGATCGCCGGGGCGGCACCGACATCGCTGCTGTCGATCGAGGTCAGTGTAATGCCGCCGGCGCCGATACCGGTGTTGGCGAGCGACACGGTCTCGCTGTCGAGGGAGGACAGTGTCCCCCCGCCAATCCCGATCATGCCGCCGTTCTGCACCGACAGCGCGAGCCCGCCGAACGAGGCGACGTCGAGATCGGCAAAGGTATAGTCCGCCGCCTGCCCGTTGTTGTTGATCAGGATACCAACGGAAACCCGATTGCTGGTGGTGCCGAAGTCCACGGTGCCGGTGAAGGAAACGCTGTGCGCGCCCGAGGCGCCGCTCGCGGTGAGGCCCGCGACCCCCGTGCCGCTGGCGCTGACGCTGCCGGCATGGGCGAAGCTGCCGCCGGCAAGGTCCTGAAGCTCCACGGAGGTTCCGCTCGTTGCCCCCGTCAGGTCCCAGGTGCTGCCGGCGTCGAACGAATAGGCTGCGTTGCCGCCGAAGATGCGGATCGCGGAGCCGCCCGAAATGTCGACATTCGTGCCGGTGACCGTGCCGCCGGCATTGGTGAACAGCAGGCCGCGACCGCCGCTCGCCGTCGTGATCGACAGGTTGCTCAGCCCCGTCGTGCCGCTCGTGCCGGATAGCGAGAGGGAGGTTCCGGTCGCGCCCGTCGAGACGAGGTTAGAGAGGGTGGTGCCCGAGGCGCTGCCGAGAGTGATATCTCCCGCGTTGCCCGAGAAGGAGGAATTCGAGATGGCGGTGCCAACGGACGTGCCGATGGAGATGCCGAAACCGGAAAAGTTGCGGATGATCGATTGATCCACCGTCAGTCCGGTCGATGTGCCGGACGTCCGGATACCCGTCGTGGTCGTGCCGCCGCCCTCGAGGATCACGCCGGAGATGCGGTTGCCGGTCGAGGCGAGGGTGATGACGTCGTTGCCGGCCGTCGTGGTCAGGGTCGCGGCACCGTTGCCGGTCGGGTCGGCGATGGTGAGGCCGGCCGCAGACAGCAGGATGGTCGGGGGCGCGGTGATGTTGACCGCGAGCGCCTGGCTGCCGCCCGCTCCGTCGCCGAAGCTGAGAAGCTGGACGTTGTCGAGCAGGTTCAGCGTGTCGTTGAGATTGCTGCCGGCGGTGCTGATCGCCATGCCGTTGTCGATCAAGACGATGATGTCGCCCGCCGCGATCGCGGCCTCCGCAGCCGCCAGGGTCATCGGGTTGGAGGCGTCCGAGCCGGAGCCGTCGCCGCCGCCGACCGCGCCGTCGGCGTCGACGAAATAGACCCGGCCCAGGCCGAACCCGTTGCCGGGGCTCGTCTGGAAGGCGATGTCACGGAAATTGTAGGTGCCGGCCACCGGGGCGCTGCCGGCGTCGATGGCAACGGTCGCCGAGATCGACGAGCCGGTGTCGGTGGTGTCCTCGCCATCGCCGAAGGTGAAGGCGAGATTGGTGGTGTTGTCGAGGAAGACGCCGGTATGGACGCCGGCGATGGAACTGGACTGTCCGCCCGCCACCGTGTCGCCGAGCTGCACCGTGCCGCCGCCGAGCGCACCGCGCAGGTCGACCGCGATGGTGCCGGCGGAGCCATTGCCGGTCACGTCGAAATCGCCGGCCGTCACGGCGGCGTTGAGCGTTGCCCCGGTCATCTCCAGACCCGTCGAGTCGCCTGAGTTCAGTGCGATGTCGAGGCTGGCGAAAGAGATGTTGCCGTCGATCGTGCCGGAAATGTCGACGGCTGCGCTCCGCGCTTCGCGCGCATTTAACGGCGACCCGGCGGGGATGAAGGCGGCGAACGGATTGCTGATCACCGTCTGGCCGAAGCTGATCGCGCCGCTGGTCGAGGTGATGCGGATCGCATCCTCGGCCGTGTTCGAGATCGTCGTCGTGCCGCCGACCGTGAAGGTGCCGCTGTTGCTGCTCAGATCGATGCCGACGGTGGCGCCGCCCGTCGAGACGTTGGAAGCGCCGGAGGTGCCGATGGTGAGAGTGTCGAACGAGAAGGCGGCGCTGGAACTGGCGACCGAGACCGCCGTCGTGGTCGTCCGCAGGAAGTTGCCGCCGCCCAGATCCAGGAAGGTCTCCGGCGCGGTGATGGTGGTGGCGCCGGTGACCGAGAAGGAGCCGGCATACTGGTTGGCGCTGAGACCCGAGCTCAGCGTCAGGCTCGACAGGGTGATGTCGCCATTGGCCACGCCGCTGCCGCTGCCGAGCCGCACGGTGCCGGCGGAGATGTCGCCGTCGGCGATCCCGACTGTCAGGCCGGGATTGCCCGATCCCAGCGACAGGCCGGTGGTTATCGCATTGACGGTGTAGTTGCTGAAATCGATCCGGCCGGAATTGGCGCCGGCCGTGTTGTCGAAGAAGATGCCGTGGACGACCGCCTGTCCCGGCGTGCCGGCGGTGAAGGTGCCACCATTGACGGCCTGGATGCCGGCTGTGAACGGATCGGCGTCGAACGTGACGCCCTGGAACATCACGCCATTGCCGAAGACCGCCGGATCGAAGGAGGTGGCGTCGCCGAGCAGCGTGTTGTTGGCGAAGTTGGTGACCGTGGCCAGACCGTTATTGGCGATGACGCGCACACCGCTGTCTTCGGTCCGGAACGTCGAATTCGAGATCGAGACAATGGCGCTGTCGTCGCCGCTCGTGGTCACGACGAGCCCGTGCTCGGTCGGTGTCAGGGTGGCGCCGGAGGCGTCGTGAGTGATGGTCAGGTTGTCGACGGACAGCGTCAGCGAGCGGGTGGCGCCGCTGTCGTTCTGGATGACGTCGAAACTGTTGAACGACGTGCCGCTGGCGACGGTGGAGAGCACGCCGCCATTGACCGAGAACGAGCCGTCGAGATTCTGCAGCACCACCGAGGACATGTTGGAATTGGTGGCATTGACCTGGTCGAGCGTCACGTCGACCGCCATTCCGGCGAGGTTGAGCGCCGCGCCGCCTGTTGCGGAGAGTGTTCCGCCGGTGATGTTGAGGGTTCCGCCGCCGCTGGCGGTGAGGGCGGCCGCGCCGCTGGTGACGATGTCGAGCCCGCCGGTGAAGGCGATGGTGGAGGCGGTGCCGGCATTGTCGAGGGTGACGCCGCCGCCGAGCGCGGTGGTGGTGCCGAGGGAGACCTGGCCGCCGAAGGTGACGTTGCTGGTGCCGGTTGCCCCGGAGATGGTGATGCCCGAGGCGGTGCCGCCGTTGGAGGAGATCGCGCCGAAATGGCTGAAGCTGCCGCCGATGCGCCCCGAGAGCGAGACGGCGGTGCCGGCCGTATTGACGATCGAACTGTCGGCATCGAAGGAGATCGTCGCATCGCCGCCGCTGACGGCGAGCGCGCTGCCGCCGGCGATGTCGACATTGCTGCCGGTGACCGTGCCGCCGGCGCCCGACAGCGACAGGGCGGTGCCGGTCGTGTTGGAGATCGCAAGGTTTGTGAGGGTCACCGCGCCGGTTGTGTTGGCAAGGTCGATGCCGGCGGTGGCGGTGACGCCGGTGAGGGTGAGGCCGGCGATGCCGGAGCCGGAGATGGCGTTGCCGGCGGAACTGCCGATGAGGATGTTGCGGATCGCGTTGCCGTTGGCGAGCGACAGGGTCGCCACCGCGCCGGAGGAGTTGGTCAGCGTCGCCGCGCCCAGGCCCGTCGGATCGGTGATGGCGATGCCGCCGGCCGGCAGGTTGGCGCCGGTGATGTTGACCGGGATGACGAGGCCGGCCTCGGTGAAGGAGCGGCCCTCGCCGAACGTGTCGATGGTCTGGCCGTCGTCCAGCGTGAAGGTGAGGCCGGCGGTGTCGATGGCCGAGCCGTCGTTGATCAGGATGAAGTTGACGGCGCCGAGGCTGCTGGCCTGGGCGATGGCGGTGGCGATGGAGGCGCGGTTGTCGGCGCTGGAGCCGTCGCCGGTGCCGGTGGCGGTGGCGGCGACATAGTAGTTGTTGGAGAGGCTGACGGCGAAGTTGAAGCCGCCGGTGAAGGCGGTCGAGCCGAAGGCATAGGAGCCGTTGCCGGCAACGACGCCGATGCCGTCGAGCGCATAGGTGTTGCCCGAGATGCTGCCGCCGCCGAAGGTGAAGTTCGCGCTGGGGGCCGCACCTGCCGCGCCGTTGCTGCCGAGCACGATGCCGGTGTCGACGCCCGAGATGGTGCCGCCATTGGTGATGGTGACCGCTCGGCCGTTCTGCGTGCCGGAGATGTCGATGCCGCGCGAGCCGGCCGCATCGGTGCCGGTGACGTCGAGGCTTGCCATCGTCACCGTCGCATCGCCGCCGGCAAGGTTCAGGCCCGTCCCCGACCCAAGGCCGGTCACGTCGACATTGCCGAAGCTGAAGCTGCCGCCGGTGGAGCCCGACAGGTCGATGCCGTTGCCGCCCATGCCCGACAGGGTGGTGGCGCCGGTGACGGTGAAGCTGCTGCCCGCGCCGAGCGCCAGCGACAGGGCATCGCCGGCCGCGCCGCTGCTGGCGAGGCTGGACAGCGTCACGTCGACCGCCATTCCGGCGAGGTTGAGCGCCGCGCCGCCTGTTGCGGAGAGTGTTCCGCCGGTGATGTTGAGGGTTCCGCCGCCGCTGGCGGTGAGGGCGGCCGCGCCGCTGGTGACGATGTCGAGCCCGCCGGTGAAGGCGATGGTGGAGGCGGTGCCGGCATTGTCGAGGGTGACGCCGCCGCCGAGCGCGGTGGTGGTGCCGAGGGAGACCTGGCCGCCGAAGGTGACGTTGCTGGTGCCGGTTGCCCCGGAGATGGTGATGCCCGAGGCGGTGCCGCCGTTGGAGGAGATCGCGCCGAAATGGCTGAAGCTGCCGCCGATGCGCCCCGAGAGCGAGACGGCGGTGCCGGCCGTATTGACGATCGAACTGTCGGCATCGAAGGAGATCGTCGCATCGCCGCCGCTGACGGCGAGCGCGCTGCCGCCGGCGATGTCGACATTGCTGCCGGTGACCGTGCCGCCGGCGCCCGACAGCGACAGGGCGGTGCCGGTCGTGTTGGAGATCGCAAGGTTTGTGAGGGTCACCGCGCCGGTTGTGTTGGCAAGGTCGATGCCGGCGGTGGCGGTGACGCCGGTGAGGGTGAGGCCGGCGATGCCGGAGCCGGAGATGGCGTTGCCGGCGGAACTGCCGATGAGGATGTTGCGGATCGCGTTGCCGTTGGCGAGCGACAGGGTCGCCACCGCGCCGGAGGAGTTGGTCAGCGTCGCCGCGCCCAGGCCCGTCGGATCGGTGATGGCGATGCCGCCGGCCGGCAGGTTGGCGCCGGTGATGTTGACCGGGATGACGAGGCCGGCCTCGGTGAAGGAGCGGCCCTCGCCGAACGTGTCGATGGTCTGGCCGTCGTCCAGCGTGAAGGTGAGGCCGGCGGTGTCGATGGCCGAGCCGTCGTTGATCAGGATGAAGTTGACGGCGCCGAGGCTGCTGGCCTGGGCGATGGCGGTGGCGATGGAGGCGCGGTTGTCGGCGCTGGAGCCGTCGCCGGTGCCGGTGGCGGTGGCGGCGACATAGTAGTTGTTGGAGAGGCTGACGGCGAAGTTGAAGCCGCCGGTGAAGGCGGTCGAGCCGAAGGCATAGGAGCCGTTGCCGGCAACGACGCCGATGCCGTCGAGCGCATAGGTGTTGCCCGAGATGCTGCCGCCGCCGAAGGTGAAGTTCGCGCTGGGGGCCGCACCTGCCGCGCCGTTGCTGCCGAGCACGATGCCGGTGTCGACGCCCGAGATGGTGCCGCCATTGGTGATGGTGACCGCTCGGCCGTTCTGCGTGCCGGAGATGTCGATGCCGCGCGAGCCGGCCGCATCGGTGCCGGTGACGTCGAGGCTTGCCATCGTCACCGTCGCATCGCCGCCGGCAAGGTTCAGGCCCGTCCCCGACCCAAGGCCGGTGATCGCGACGGCGCCTGTCGAGATCGTCGCGCCGGTGGTGCCGGTGAGGTCGAACCCGTCGCTGGTCGTGCCCGCGCCGAGGCCGTCGATCACCGTCGTTCCGGTGAAGGCGAAGGACCCGCCGCCGGTGATCACCACACCGTCATTGCCGGTGTTGGTGGCGGTCAGGTTGCTCACATTGATGACGCCGCCATTGTTGGCGAAGGACAGCGCATCCCCGGTGACATTGGAGATGTTGATCGTCGAAAGGCTCGTCGTGCCGCTGTTGTTGGCGATCGAGACGCCGTTGGTGCCGCCGTCGATGGTGATGTTCGAGAGGGTCGCCGACTGGTTGTTCAGGAAGACCGACGTGCCGGTGATGCCGCTGAAGGTGAGGTTGCTCAGCGAGGCGCCGGTCGCGCCGGTGATGCGCACGCCGTCGACGGCGTTCTCGATCGCCAGGTTCGACAGCCGGACATTGGCGACGTTGTTGCCGGCGATCACCGTCGTGCCGCCCTGCAGCGTCAGTCCCTGGATGAGGACGTTGTCGGCCAGGGTCACGGTGGTCACGCCGGGATCGCCGTCGATGGTGCCGGCGGTGCCCGAGGTCAGGAAATTCGTGGTGAGGCCGCTGGACAGGCGCACGGCGACGCTCTGGCCGCCGCCGACCAGCACCTGGCCGGACTGCAGCGTCACGCCGGAGGTGGTGACGGTGCCGTTGTCGCCGAGCACCACGACGATGCCGTCGGCGCCGGCGCTGGCGAGCGCGGCGGACAGGCTGGTCGGATCGAGGAAGCCGCCGGTGCCGCCGCCGGTGCTGTCGGCATAATAGATGCCGCCATAGCTGCGGCCGGTGGTCGGGTTAACCACCGGAATGGCGGCCTGTGCCGACGAGCGGGTGCGAGTGCCGGCGCGGATGCCCTTGTCGCGGCGCACGCCCTCGCCCATGCGCTCGCGGATCGGCGTCAGGCGCGAGGCGCGATCGTCTCCGGCCTCGACCCGACCGGCATAGAGCGGCATGCGGAAGCGCGCCGAAGCGATGGCATCCAGCTTGTCGTGCTTGTCATAGACGAGTTCGGCGCCCAGCGTCAGGCGCGAGCCGGACAAGCCGAGCGCGTCGTTGATCCGGTATTCCACGCCGAGGCGGGCGCCGGTCTCCATCTTGTAGCCGCCGCGGTCGTAGACATAGCCGCCGACATAGGTGCGGAACTGCTGGTCACGGGCAAAGGGCGAATCGAAGAGGGCGCCGATCTCGCCGGTCAGGCCGTAGAGCAGGGCCTCCTTCCGCTCGACCAGGGCGCGCTGCTCGACGAGCTGGTTGCTGACGATGTCGACGCCGGTGGCGACGGTGCGGCTGGCAAGTTCGGTCGCGCCGCCCAGCGGGATATGCGCGTTGAGCCGCAGGTCGAAGATGGAGGTGAAGGCCTCGAGGCCCAGCGTGGCGCCGAGGTGGTACTTGCTGTTCTCGGTACGGACCACATCGACGAAGGCATTGGCGCCGAGCACCAGATCGTCGGCGACCAGTTCGCGGATGCCGAAGCCGACCGACATCGACCCTCGGGCATTCTCGCCATAGTCGAGGCGCAGGTCGAGGAAGACCAGGCTGTCGCCGTCCTGTCCGACGGGCATGAAGCCTTCGAGGAAGGCGGCCGATTCCGAACCGGCCTGGGCGCCGAGTTCACCCCACGCGCCCCAGTAGCGATCGATCTGGGGCGCCGCATCCTGGGCCGCCGCCGATCCGGCACCGGCAAGCAGGGCGGCCACGCAGGATGTGGACAGCAGTTCGCGACCGGGCCCTGCGCGAAAACGGCTATGAGGAAAACGGTAGGAAATGGCCCCCTCCCAAGGTGCACGTCAACGCCTGCAAGCAATAAAAGGCACGCCAGAAATGATGGTGCGTGCACCTGCCACTTTCACCACCTTTAAGGGATATGCAATCGTCGCTACACGCCATGGGTGGGTGCGGTAAGGATTCCTTAATCCCTGTTGCCGGCGGGTGACACTTGCAACGACTGCCGTTACAGGCGCGTTATGAGGTGCATCGGGCGGTGGATGCACCCTCGTGCCGGGGTCTGCCGGTGCGACGTCGATGCCGCAAACTTGTCTGGGAGGATCGCTTGAGCCATCTGCTGACGCCGGAGCCGCTGACCCGCGAGGCCTTTGCGCCCTTTGGCGAGGTGATCGAGGCCCGTCATGAGGCAAGCCACCTCATCAACGGGGGGCGCACCCGCCGGTTTCACGCCCTTGCCGAGGCCGATTCCGGCCCGGACGGCAAGCCGATCCTCTCGATTTTCCGGGGGACGCCGTGGCCGAGCCCCGTCACCGTGCGGATGCTGGAGCGCCATCCCCTGGGCAGCCAGGCTTTCGTGCCGATGCAGGATCATCCGTGGCTGGTGGTCGTCGCCAGCCACGCGCGCCCCGGCGATTGCCGTTGCTTTCTGGCGCGGGGCGACCAGGGCGTCCAGATCGCCCGGGGCGTCTGGCATCACCCGCTGCTGGTGCTCCAGCCGGTGCAGGACTTCCTGGTCGTCGACCGCAGCGGTCCCGGCGTCAATCTGGAGGAAGTGTTCTTCCCCGAGGACGAGGGCGTGGTCATCGCCCCTGTGTGAGTGCCTGCCGAGACGTGTTCAGAAGATCAGGCGCGGCAGGGTCGTCGCCACCCGCGGCAGCAGCCAGATCATGCCGATGCCGGCGATCTGCAGCACGATGAAGGGGATGACGCCCTGGTAGATCTGGCCGGTCGTCACCTCGGGAGGCGCCGCGCCGCGCAGGTAGAACAGCGAGAAGCCGAAGGGCGGGGTCAGGAACGAGGTCTGCAGGTTGATCGCGATCAGGATCGACAGCCAGACCGGATCGTGCCCCATCAGGATCAGCACCGGTGCGACCAGCGGCAGCAGGATCACCGAGATCTCGACGAAGTCGAGGAAGAAGCCGAGCAGGAAGACGAGCGCCATGACGAAGAGCAGGGCGGCGTCGGGGCCGCCCGGCATATTGGTCAGGAACTCCTCGATCCGGTGATCGCCGCCGAGCCCGCGGAAGACCAGCGAGAAGATGCTGGCGGTGAGGATGGTGGCGAAGATCATCGCCGTCACCGACAGGGTGGAGTTCATCACCGGCTTCAGCACATCGGCGCGGAAGGTGCGGGCGAGCGCCTGCAGGATCGCGGCGGTGGCGATCGCCACCAGCAGGGTGGCGAGGCCGCCGATCGCCCAGTCGATCGGCCCGACGTCGCTGCGTTGCAGCCGGACCGGGTGGACCGAGATCAGCACGGCGAGCAGGGCAAGGCTTGCGGCACCGGCGATCACCAGGCCACTGCGGCCGTTGCCGAGCCGGGCGGAGGCCATCAGCAGCGCGCCGATGGCGCCGACCGCCGCGGCCTCGCCCGGCGTCGCGATGCCGCCGAGAATGGAGCCGAGCACGGCGATGATCAGCAGCACCGGCGGCAGGATGGCGGCGGCGATCTTCGAGGCGGGAGGGCGGTCGCCCCCGTGCTGCATCGCCGGGGCGGAGGCGGGCGACAGCCACGCCTTGACCAGCAGATAGACGATGTAGATGGCGACCAGCATCAGGCCGGGCAGCAGCGCGGCAGCGAAGATCTGGCCGACCGAAATGGTCTCGATGGTGAACTTGCCCTGGCGGAACTGCGCCTGCTGATAGGCATTCGACATCACGTCCGAGAGGATGATCAGCAGGGTCGAGGGCGGAATGATCTGGCCGAGCGTGCCGGAGGTGCAGACGATGCCGGAGGCAAGCCGCGGATCGTAGCCGTTGCGCAGCATGGTCGGCAGGGCGATCAGGCCCATGGCGACGACGGTGGCGCCGACGATGCCGGTGGAGGCGGCCAGAAGTGCGCCGACCAGCACGACGGAGATGCCGAGCCCGCCGCGCAGCGTTCCGAACAGCCGGCCGGCGGTCTCCAGCAGGTCTTCGGCGATGCGGCTCTTCTCCAGCACCACCCCCATGAAGACGAAGAGCGGGATGGCGATCAGCACGTCGTTGGTCATGACGCCGAAGACGCGCTGGCCGAGCGCGCCGAGCAGGCTGATGTCGAACTGGCCGGTGAAATGGCCGAGAATGGCGAAGAGCGTCGCGATGCCCGCGAGAATGAAGGAGACCGGATAGCCGATCAGGATCGCGGCGATCAGCGCGGCGAACATCAGGAGGTCGAGCGGCAGCATCAGGCGCGGGTCCCGGTGTCGGAGGCGGCAGTGGTGCCGTGCGGCGCAGCGAGGCGGGAAAGGTCGCGCAGCAGGCAGGCGAGGCCCTGCAGGGCCAGCAGCACGCAGAAGGCGGGCACCAGCGACTTGAGCAGGAAGGAGGCCGGAATGCCGCCGACGGAGATGGCGCCCTCCATCACGGCCCAGGAATTGCGGACCGAGGGCCAGGACCACCAGATCAGGATCGCCATGGACGGCAGCAGGAAGACCACGGCGCCGAGCGCGTCGATCGCCGCGCGGCCGCGCGTGCCGAGCTTGGCGTAGAAGATGTCGACGCGCACATGGCCGTCGACCAGCAGCGTGTAGCCGGCGCCGAGCATGAACAGGGCGGCGTGCATGTAGAGCACGCCCTCGTTCAGGAAGATGAAGCTGATGCCGTAGACATAGCGCAGCACCACCACGCCGAATTGCAACAGCACCATGAAGAGCGCCAGCCAGCGCACCAGGGCGCCGACGGAGCGGTTGACCAGGTCGAGCCAGTCGGCGAGGCGGGCGAGCACGGGCCTTGTCCTCTCGTGCGGTCGGTCGGGGGGAAGATCGCGGGCCGGCGAACGGCCCGCGACCTGTCACGGATGCAGCGCCGGGGTCCGGAAGCGCGCCCGGACCCTAGCAGGTTTTACCGAGGGCGCTCAGTACTTGTAGTCCATGGCGCGGGCGTTCATCTGCCCGTTGTCGGCATAGACCATGTAGTCGGAGACCGAGGCGCGATAGGCAAGGAAGCTCTCGACGATCCGGCGCACCAACTCGTCGTCGTTCTCGCGCAGTTCGCCGATGACCTCGCCGGCGGCATTGCCCATGGCGACGATGACGTCGTCCGGCAGCTTCTTCACCTGCACGCCCTGCTCGGCGACGAGCTGCTGCAGCGCCAGCGCATGCTTGGTCGTGTACTCGGTCCAGACCGGGTTGTAGAGCGACTCGCAGGCAAGCGCGACGGCCTGCTGCAGGTCGGCCGGCAGGGCCTCGTAGGCGGCCATGTTGACGGCGCATTCCTCGGCGGAGGACGGTTCGCCGACGCCCGGCCAGTAGTAGTTCTTGGCGACCTGCTGGAAGCCGAGGGCGGAATCCGACCAGGGGCCGATGAACTCGCCGGCGTCGAGCGCGCCCGACTGCAGCGCCTGGAACATGTCGCGCCCGCCCATCGCCTGCACGGCCATACCGAGTTTGGCGCACATTTCCGAGGCAAGGCCGGTGGTGCGGAAGCGCAGGCCCTTGAGGTCGTCGACCGAGTTGATCTCGTTGCGGAACCAGCCGGCCCATTGCGGGCCGGAATTGCCGCAAAGGAACGGCTTCAGGCCGAAGCGGCCATAGATCTCGTCATAGAGCGCCTGACCGCCGCCATGGGCGAGCCAGCCGAACTGCTCGTCGGCGCGCAGGCCGAACGGCTGCGAACCGAACAGCAGGATGCCCTTGGACTTGGAGCCCCAATAGGCCGGAACCGCGTGATAGAGCTCGGCGGTGCCTTCCGCGACGGCGTCGAACACGCCATTGCCCGGCACCAGCTCGCCGGCGGCAAAGAGCTGCACCTCGATGCGGCCGCCCGACAGGGCGGTGATGCGGTCGGCGAGCATCTGCGCGGCAACGCCCGGGCCCGGCAGGTTCTTCGGCCAGGCGGTGACCATCTTCCAGCGCTTCACGTCCTGGGCGATGGCCGGGGCCGCGAGGGCTCCGGTGGCGGCGGTGGCGACGGCGCCGACACCGGCGGTCTTGAGGAAATCACGTCTCTTCATGGCAGCACAGTCCTCTGGTTGGTTTTCCTTCACAGCATCATGGGGCCTTGCCGGCCCTTTGAACGTCCCGCGGTCCCGCCTCAGTTTCCGAGGATAGCGGGCAGGCGCAGGCCGTGTTCCCTGGCGCAGTCGAGCGCGATCTCATAGCCGGCATCGGCGTGGCGCATCACGCCGGTCGCCGGGTCGTTCCACAGCACCCGCTCGATGCGGCGGTCGGCATCCTCGCTGCCGTCGCAGCAGATCACCATGCCCGAATGCTGCGAGAAGCCCATGCCGACGCCGCCGCCATGGTGCAGGCTGACCCAGGTCGCCCCGCTTGCGCAATTCAGCAGCGCGTTGAGCAGCGGCCAGTCGGAGACCGCGTCCGAGCCGTCCTGCATGGCCTCCGTCTCGCGGTTGGGCGAGGCGACGGAGCCGGAATCGAGGTGATCGCGGCCGATGACGATCGGCGCCTTCAGCTCGCCGTTGCGCACCATCTCGTTGAAGGCGAGGCCCAGCCGGTGGCGGTCGCCGAGGCCCACCCAGCAGATGCGCGCCGGCAGGCCCTGGAAGGAGATGCGCTCGCGCGCCATGTCGAGCCAGCGATGCAGATGCGTGTTGTCGGGCAGCAGCTCGCGCACCTTGGCATCGGTCTTGTAGATGTCCTCCGGATCGCCCGACAGGGCCGCCCAGCGGAACGGACCGACGCCGCGGCAGAACAGCGGGCGGATATAGGCGGGCACGAAGCCGGGGAAGGCGAAGGCGTTTTCCAGACCTTCCTCCAGCGCGACCTGGCGGATGTTGTTGCCGTAGTCGAGCGTCGGAACGCCCTTGTTCCAGAAGTCGACCATGGCGGCGACGTGCTCGCGCATGGAGGCGCGCGCGGCCTTCTCCACCGCCTTCGGGTCGCTCTCGCGCTTGGCCGCCCATTCGGCCATGGTCCAGCCCTTCGGCAGGTAGCCGTTGATCGGATCGTGGGCCGAGGTCTGGTCGGTGACGATGTCCGGCTTCACCCCGCGCCGCACCAGCTCGGGGAAGATCTCCGCCGCATTGCCCAGCAGGCCGACGGACTTGGCCTCGCCGGCCTTCGTCCAGCGCTCGATCATCTCCAGCGCCTCGTCCAGCGTTTCCGCCTTCTCGTCGACATAGCGGGTGCGCAGGCGGAAATCGATAGACTCCGGATTGCACTCCACCGCCAGGCAACAGGCGCCGGCCATCACCGCGGCGAGCGGCTGGGCGCCGCCCATGCCGCCGAGGCCGCCGGTGAGGATCCACTTGCCCTTGAGCGACCCGCCATAGTGCTGGCGGCCGGCCTCGACGAAGGTCTCAAAGGTGCCCTGAACGATGCCCTGGCTGCCGATATAGATCCACGAGCCGGCGGTCATCTGGCCGTACATCATCAGCCCGGCCTTATCGAGCTTGTTGAAGTGGTCCCAGTTGGCCCAGTGCGGGACGAGGTTTGAATTGGCGATGAGCACCCGCGGCGCGTCCTTGTGGGTGCGGAAGACGCCGACCGGCTTGCCCGACTGGACGACCAGCGTCTCGGTCTCCTCAAGGTCGCGCAAGGTGGCGACGATGCGGTCGAAGTCGTCCCAGGTGCGCGCCGCCCGGCCGATGCCGCCATAGACGACGAGTTCGTTCGGCTTCTCGGCCACATCCGGATCGAGATTGTTCATGAGCATCCGCAAGGGCGCTTCGGTCAGCCAGGATTTTGCGGTGATCTCGGTGCCGGTGGCCGCCCGCACGGTGCGGGTGTTGTGGCGCGGGTTGGTCATGTGGTTCCTCCGGAGACAAGCGACCCGTCGAGCGCGAGGCGTTCCAGACGGGTGAGAAGGGTCTTGAGATGGACGCGAAGGGCGCTCGCCTTCGCCTCGTCATAGGCGAAGGGTGCGCTTTCGCTCGCCAGATGGGTCGACTGGGCGAGCTCCATCTGGATGGCGTGGACATTGTCGGCCGGGCGGCCGTAGTGGCGGGGGGTCCAGCCGCCCTTGAACCGGCCGTTGAGGACGCTGGAATAGCCGTCCGCCCCGTCGCAGACCTCCACAGTGGCCTGCTCGATCAGGGGATGGCAGGTCGCCCCGCCATTGGTGCCGATGTTGAAGTCCGGCAGCGTGCCCTCGAACAGGAAGGGAATGTGCGAGCGGATCGAGTGGCAGTCGTAGAGGATCGCGACGCCGTGGAGCGCCTTCACCCGCTGGATCTCGGCGGCGAGCGCGGCATGATAGGGCGCGTGGAACGCTTCGCGTCGGGCGGCGACATCGGCTGGCGTCGGGGCTTCGCCGTCCTTCCAGATCGGAACGCCGTCGAAATCCGTCTCCGGCACCAGGCCGGTGGTGTTCTGGCCCGGATAAAGGCTCGCGCCGGCAGGGTCCCGGTTGGCGTCGACGACATAGCGGTGGAAGGTCGCGCGCACCGTGGTGGCATCGTCCAGCAGCCCGTCATAGAGCCGGTGGATGTGCCAGTCCGTGTCTGCCAGCTCCAACCCGCGCGCGTTGAGCCGTGCGGCGATCGCCTCGGGCACATGGGTGCCCGTATGGGGCAGGCCGAGGATGACGGGGCTCGTGCCCTTGCGGATCTCGACGGGCGTCATGCGGCCTCTCCCAGCGACAGCAGGGCGGCTTCGCTTGCCGCCGCGACGACCTCGCGGCTGGTGACGAGGCGGGCTGCGACCTGAAGGTCGGGCGCCATGTAGCGGTCGGCCTCGAGCGGGGCCACATGCCGGCGCAGCCTGGCGACGGCGGCGGCCAGCGGCGCGCTGGTGGCGAGCGGGGCGCGGTGCTCGATGCCTTCGGCCGCGCACAGCATCTCGACGCCGAGAATGACGGCGAGATTGGCGTTCATCCGCTCCAGCCGCCGTGCGCCATGGGCGGCCATGGACACATGATCTTCCTGGTTGGCGCTGGTCGGGGTGGAATCGATGGAGCAGGGATGGGCGAGATGCTTGTTCTCGCTCATCAAGGCTGCCGTGGTCACCTCGGCGATCATCATGCCGGAGTTGAGGCCGGGATCGCGGGCAAGGAAGGGCGGCAGGTCGAAGGACAGCGTCGGGTCGACCATCAGCGCCACCCGGCGCTGGGCGATGGCGCCGAGTTCGGCGATGGCCAGCGCGATCTGGTCGGCGGCGAAGGCGACCGGCTCGGCGTGGAAGTTGCCGCCCGACACGATGCGCCCCTCGTCGATCAGCACCAGCGGGTTGTCGGTCGCCGCATTCGCCTCGATCTCCAGCGTGCGGCCGGCCACGCGCAGCAGGTCGACGCAGGCGCCGGCCACCTGCGGCTGGCAGCGGATGCAATAGGGGTCCTGCACGCGGCTGTCGCCGGTCCGGTGGCTCTCGCGGATCTGCGACCCGTCCATCAGGGCGCGCATGGCGGCCGCGACCTCGATCTGGCCGCGATGGCCGCGCAGCGCGTGGATCTCCGGCAGCAGCGGCGCGGTCGAGCCCATGATCGCGTCGGTGGACAGGCTCGCGGTCAGCAGCGTCGCCTCCGCCAGTCGCCAGGCGGTGAACAGGCCGGTGAGCGCGCAGGCGGTGGAGAACTGCGTGCCGTTGATCAGGCCGAGCCCCTCCTTCGGGCCGAGCACCACCGGAACAAGGCCGGCTTTCTCCAGCGCGGCGCGGCCGGGCATACGCGTGCCCCGGTACTCCGCCTCGCCTTCGCCGATCAGCACGGCGGTCATATGAGCGAGCGGGGCAAGATCGCCGGAAGCGCCGACCGAGCCTTGCGAGGGAACGCAGGGGGTGATGCCGGCGGCGAGGCAGTCCTCGATGAGCTTCAGCACCTCAAAGCGCACGCCCGAGGCGCCGCGCCCGAGCGACAGCAGCTTCAGCACCATCATCAGCCGCGTCGTCGCGCCGTCGAGCAGCTCGCCGACGCCGCAGCAATGCGAGAGGATCAGATTGCGCTGGAGCGTCGCCGTGTCGGTGCCGGCGATCTTGACGCTGGCGAGCTTGCCGAAGCCGGTATTGACGCCGTAGACGGCTTCCTCGCCCATGGCGGCCGCGGCGACCCGCTCGGCGGCGCGCTCGATGTCCGCTTGCGCGCCTCGGTCGATGCTGGCGGCGAGCTCCTCGCGATAGATGCGTTCGAGCTGGGCGAGCGTGACGCGGCCCGGCGTGAGGGTCATGACGCTCATTATGCGCCTCCGAAAATGCGGTGGTGCAGCGGGTTGAAGCCGATGCGGTAGGTCAGTTCGGCCGGCTCCGCGACGTCCCAAACGGCAAGGTCGGCGCGCTTGCCGGCCTCGATGGTGCCGATCTCGCCGGCAAGGCCGAGCGCGCGGGCGGCCTCGCGGGTCGCGCCGGCAAGGCATTCTTCCGGTGTCAGGCGGAACAGCGTCGCGCCCATGTTCATGGCGAGCAGCAGCGAGGTCAGCGGCGAGGAACCGGGATTGCAGTCGGTGGCAAGGGCGATGGGGACGCCGGCCTTGCGCAGCGCTGCAACGGGGGGCGCCTGCGTCTCGCGCAGGGTATAGAAGGCGCCGGGCAGCAGCACGGCGACCGTGCCGGAGGCGGCCATGGCATCGACGCCGTCCTGGCCGAGATATTCCAGGTGATCGGCCGAGAGCGCGCCATACTGCGCGGCGAGCTTCGCGCCGCCGAGATCGGAGAGCTGCTCGGCATGCAGCTTGATCGGCAGGCCGAGCGCCTTTGCCCGCTCGAACACCTGCGCCATCTCGGCCCGAGAAAAGGCGATGCCCTCGCAGAACCCGTCGACGGCATCGACAAGACCCGCCGCATGCGCCGCATCGAGGCCCGGCAGCACCACCTCGTCGAGATAGGCCTGCGAGCGCCCCTTGTAGTCGGCCGGCACCGCGTGGGCGGCAAGCCACGACGTGACGACGCGCACGCCGCGTTCGCGCCCGAGGCGCCGGGCGGCGGCGAGCATGCGCATCTCGTCGGCAATCGTCAGGCCGTAGCCCGACTTGATCTCGATAGTGGTGACGCCTTCGCCGATCAGCGTGTCGAGCCGGGGCAGGGCGGCGGCGACGAGCTCGTCCTCGCTTGCCGCCCGCGTTGCCGCGACGGTGGAGACGATGCCGCCGCCGGCGCGGGCGATCTCCTCATAGCTTGCCCCTTCGAGGCGCAGCTCGAACTCGCGGGCCCGGTTGCCGCCATGGATGATATGGGTGTGGCAGTCGACGAGGCCGGGAGTGACGAGGCGGCCGCCCAGCGACCGGGACGGCCAGGACGCGAATTGTGCGGGCAGGTCGGCGGCACTGCCGCACCAGGCGATACGGCCATCGGCACCGATTGCGACGGCGCCATCCTCGACGAGACCATAGGGGGTGGCGCCCGCGACCAGGGTCGCAAGACGCATTGCGGTCAGGACCTCGCCGGCGGCGGATCCGGTCGCAGTTTCTGGCATGACCCCTCCCAGGGCTTCCGGTCGAATGGTTCTTCTGGTGTGCTGCAATATGTGTTTGTTTAATTACGATATGTATGTACATAATTGTCAATCTCAAAAATGAGGCGGACGGAATGCGGATCTTCGCGGAGACGGCCTTGCTGGCCACGGGATGGGCGCGCAACGTGGTGGTGGAGATCGCCGCGGACGGGCGGATCGGCAAGGTATTGCAAGGCGTTGACCGGGCAGAGGCGGCGGCCGAGCACGCGGTCGGGATCCTGTTGCCGGCACCGGCAAACCTGCACAGCCATGCGTTCCAGCGGGCGATGGCGGGCCTGAGCGAGTTTCGCGGCACGGCCGAGCACGACACGTTCTGGACCTGGCGCGAGATCATGTATCGCTTCCTCGGCGCCTTCACGCCGGAGACGGTGGAGGCCGTGGCCGCCTTCGTGCAGATGGAGATGCTGGAGGCCGGCTATGCCGCCTCCGCCGAGTTCCATTACGTCCACAATCAGGCCGACGGCACGCCCTATGCTGACCGGGCGGAGCTTTCCCGCCGGATCGCGGCCGCCTCTGAGATCTCCGGCATCGGCCTG
The DNA here is from genome assembly GCF_900185745.1 of Stappia sp. TSB10GB4. Lineage (NCBI taxonomy): Bacteria > Pseudomonadati > Pseudomonadota > Alphaproteobacteria > Hyphomicrobiales > Stappiaceae > Stappia > Stappia sp. TSB10GB4. The sequence goes on from NZ_FYAV01000031.1 coordinate 60,466, forward strand.
ACCTTGCTGCCGGTCTATTACACGACAGGCGGCCTCGATCGCCGGCCGCTCGCCGGCGGCCAGCGCCGCTTCGGCTCCGATCTCGACGGCTTTGCACGGATCGTCGAGGGGGCGGAGGAGGCTGTGGCAGCGCTTGCCCCTGACGCGCGGCTCGGGATCGCGCCGCATTCGCTGCGCGCGGTGCCGGCGGAGGGCCTTGCGAAGGTCGCCGCCCTGCGCCCCGCCGATCCCCTGCACATGCATATCGCCGAGCAGACCGGCGAGGTGGAGGAGGTGCTGGCTGCCCATGGCCGCCGCCCGGTCGAATGGCTTTTCGACAACCATCAGGTGGACGAGCGCTGGTGCCTGATCCATTGCACCCATCTGACCGACGGCGAACGCAAGGCGATCGCGACGAGCGGCGCCGTCGCGGGCCTGTGCCCGATCACCGAATCGAGCCTTGGCGACGGCATCTTCGATGGTGCCCGCTATCTTGCCGACGGCGGCACGCTGGGTATCGGCTCGGATTCCAACATTCGCATCGCACTGTCGGAGGAGCTGCGCACGCTGGAATATTCCCAGCGCCTGCGCGACCGGCACCGGGCGGTTCTGGCGACGAGCGAGCGCTCCTGCGGCCGCCGGCTCTACGACGAGGCGCTGAAAGGCGGCGCACGGGCGCTCGGCCGCGACAGCGGTGCGATCCGGGAAGGCGCCTGGGCCGATCTCGTTGCCCTCGATGCGGCGTCGCTGCACCTGGAGGGACTGTCCGGCGACACGTTGCTCGATGCATGGATCTTTGCCGGCGACGACGGGCTGGTGCGCGACGTGTGGGCGGCGGGGCGCCATAGGGTGCGGGACGGCAGCCATGTCGACCGCGCGCGGATCGAGGCCGGCTACCGCGACGCGATGCGGACCTTGAAGCGGAGCATGTGATGTCGCGACCCGTCGTGCCTGCGAAGGACGCCGACCCGGTGCCGGCCGGCATCCGGGTGCCGAATTCCTTCCGGGCCATCAAGGCGGAAATCCTCAAGCGCATCAGCGAGCGGGTCTGGCTGCCCGGCGAGCTGATTCCGGGCGAGGAGGATCTGGCGCGCGAATTCGGCTGCGCCCGCGTCACCGTCAACCGGGCGCTGCGGGAACTTGCCGAGATCGGTCTGGTCGAGCGCAAGCGCCGCGCCGGCACCCGCATCGCCGAACATCCCTTGCGCGAGGCGCGGCTGGAGATCCCGGTGGTGCGCAGCGAGGTCGAGGCGCGCGGCGCCCAGTACCGCTTCTCGATCCTCAGCCGCGAACGGCTGGAGGCGCCGGAGGCGATGCGCGCCCGGCTCGACCTGCCGGCCGGCACGCCGATGCTGCATGTGCGCTGCCTGCATTTCGCCGACAACCGGCCCTGGCAATTCGAGGACCGCTGGATCCACATCGCCGCCGTTCCCGACATCGCCGACGAACCGTTCGAGCGCATGAGCCCCAACGAGTGGCTGGTGAAGTTCGCCCCCTTCTCGGAGATGGAGATCGGCCTCAGCGCCGCGGCGGCGAGCGGCGAGGAAGCGACGCTGCTCGCCATCCAGCCCGGCGCGCCGGTCTTCGTGTTCGAGCGTACCACCTGGCTGATCGACCAGCCGATCACCCACGTGCGGATGCTGCATCCCCAGTCCTACCGGATGGTCTCGCGCTTCTGAGGTGCGGATCGGCGATTGATCGCTCGCCCGTTGACGGGCATAATCGTTTACATAATAAACGATCTGGATGCGGTCCGCCGGGAGGAGCCGGGGTGGTCGCGTCCGCATGGGCTTGGCCCGGACCGGCGGCAGCCGGCAGGGCAGGCGACGGACGGCGCGACGCGCCGGGGCCGTGCGAGATAACTGGGAGGACACCGAATGCTTCGACTGAAATCGCTCGCCGTCGCTGCGACGGCGCTGGCTTGCGCCGGTATTGCCCCGGCACTGGCGCAGGACGTGACCCTGCGCGTGCATCATTTCCTGCCGGCGCCGGCGCCGGTCCCGAAGAACTTCATCACCCCCTGGGCCGAGAAGGTGATGGCCGAGTCCAACGGCCGCATCAAGGTCGAGGTCTTCCCGGCGATGCAGCTCGGCGGCACGCCGCCGGCGCTCTACGACCAGGCCCGCGACGGCGTCGTCGATATCGTCTGGACCCTGCCGGGCTACACGCCGGGCCGTTTCCCGGGCAGCGAGGCGTTCGAACTGCCGTTCATGGCCGCCAAGGCCGAGCCGACCAGCGAGGCCTTCTGGGATTTCTACGAGAAATACCTGCAGGACGAGTTCAAGGACGTCCATCCGATCGCGGTGCATGTGCACGGCCCCGGCCTGCTGCATGTCAAGGGCAACGGCGTCACCGCGCTGGAGGACATGAAGGGGCTGAAGCTGCGCGGGCCGACCCGCCAGACCAACGCCCTGCTCGGCGCGCTCGGCGCGACGCCGGTCGGCATGCCGGTTCCGGCGATGCCCGAGGCGCTGTCCAAGGGCGTGATTGATGGCACGGTCGTGCCGTGGGAGGTGACGACGCCGCTGAAGGTGGCCGAACTCGTCAACAGCCACACCGACTTCGAGGGCTCGCGCGGCCTCTACACCGCCACCTTCGTCTTCGCCATGAACAAGGCGAAATACGACAGCCTGCCGGAGGACCTGAAGGCGGTCATCGACGCCAACAGCGGCCGCGAGGTGTCCAAGTGGGTCGGACGCGTCATGGACGAGGGCGACATGCCGGGCATCGCCGCCGCCGAAAAGGCGGGCAACACGATGCGCAAGCTGCCGCCGGAAGAGGCCGAGCGCTGGAAGGCCGCCGCCGAGCCGGTGGTCGCCGCCTGGATCGCGGAAGTCGCGGGCAAGGGCTATGACGGCGCCGCCATGGTCGAGGATGCCCGTGCCATGATCACGCAATACGCGGGCGAGTGATTGGCGTTCCCTGCCGGCCGGTAGCGGCCGGCAGGGGCTTTTCCCAGGCATCCAAGGATCTCCGCCATGACCGTTCTCGTTGCCGGCGCGGGCATCGCCGGCCTGACGCTCGCCCTCAGTCTGCACCGGATCGGCGTGCCCGTGCGCATCTTCGAGGCGGTGCGGGAGATCCGGCCGCTTGGCGTCGGCATCAACCTGCAGCCGCATGCGGTGCGCGAGCTCGATGAACTCGGCCTGCTCGACCGGCTCGACGCCATCGGTCTCAGAACCCAGGAAGTCGCCTATTTTTCCAGTCATGGCCAGCCGATCTGGTCGGAGCCGCGCGGGCTGGCCGCCGGCTATGACTGGCCGCAATTCTCCATCCACCGCGGACGACTGCAGATGATGCTGCTCGACGCGGTGCGCGAGCGGCTCGGCCCCGATGCGGTGACTTGCGGCATTTCCGTAGCCGCCTGGCGCGAGAGCGAGGGCGGCGTCGAGATCGATCTCGTCGACCGGGAGACGGGAGCCTCGGCCGGCAGCGCGCGCGGCGCGGTCTTCGTCGCGGCCGATGGCATTCATTCCACGGCCCGCTCGGGGCTCTATCCGGACGAGGGCCTGCCAGTGTGGGGCGGCATCGTCATGTGGCGCGGCGTCACCCGCGCGCCACATTTTCTCACCCGCCGCTCGATGGCGATGACCGGCTGCAAGCCGCGCAAGTTCGTCTGCTATCCGATCGAGGACATCACCCTCGACGATGGCCGGCCCGGCGCGGTGATCAACTGGATCGCCGATCTGAGGATGCCCGCCGATCACATGTGGCGGCGCGAGGACTGGAACCGGCCGGGCAATCCGGACGACTTCCTGCCGCGGTTCGACACCTGGCGCTTCGACTGGCTCGACATCCCGGCGCTGATCCGCAACGCCGAGCACATCTTCGAATATCCGATGGTCGACCGCGATCCGCTGCCGCGCTGGACCCATGGGCCGATGACGCTTCTGGGCGATGCCGCCCATCCGATGTACCCGATCGGCTCCAACGGCGCGAGCCAGGCGATCCTCGATGCCCGCGTGCTGACCCGCGAGATCCTGCGTCACGGTGCGGTGCCGGCGGCACTTGCGGCCTATGAGGCGGAGCGGCGTCCGGCGACGGCGCGCATCGTGCTCGCCAATCGCGCCGACGGCCCCGACAAGGTGCTCGACGTGGTCGAGGAACGGGCACCGGACGGCTTCGGCCGCATCGAGGACGTGCTGTCCCGCGAGGAACTGCTGGAGACGGCGGCCGGCTACAAGCGGATCGCCGGCTTCGATGTCGAGGCCTTGAACCAGCGCCCGCCGATCGTGCCGGCAGCCTGATCATGGCGGCAGGCGGAGGCCGGGACGAGGCCGCCTCGGGCAGGGAGCTCGACTACGGCCTGCTCAACCGGCTGGTCGGCCACCTGCTGCGCCATGCCTTTCTGCGCGGTCACCAGGCCTTTGCCGAGGCATTTTCCGGCGAGGCGCTGACGCCGTTGCAGTTCATGGTTCTGGAACTGGTGGACCGCAATCCCGGTGTCACCCATCGCGATGTCGCGGCCGCCATGTCCACCGCTCCTTCGGTTCTCACCACCGCGCTGAAGCCGCTGGTTGCCGGCCGGCTGCTGGAGCAGGTCGGGGTGGCCGGCGACGGGCGGCGGGTGGCCTATCGCCTCACGGCCGAGGGCCGCAGGTATTTTCACGCGCTGCGCCCGCGCATCGACGCTGCCGAACGGCTTCTGCTCGCCGGCCTGGATGAGACGGAGGCCGAGACGCTCAGGAGCTTCCTGCGCCGCATGACCGGCCGGGCGGCGGAGGGGTGAGACTGCCGGAGCCCGTCCGGGTTCACAGCGGTGTCCCCGCTGGCTGACCAGATTCAGCGGCTGTTTGCCGCGGGCGCCGATCCGCGCCCCGGGCGCTCCCGCGCATCTGTTCCGATCGCCCTGTTTCACAAGGCGGAATCGCATCGGAAGCGGGTTCCCCCGCGCATCTGCAGTTTAGATCTATTATAATGTATTGATTTTACAAGAATATTATCTTGACTACAAAACTCATAATAGCGTTAGGTCTGCGAAGCTCGGCAGGGTCTGGACCCTTGCCGGACCCTTTGATGTCGGGGCCTTTACCCCCGTCGATTGGAGGCTGACGTGACTGTGAATACGCAAGGCCGCCCGACCGCGCCGGAGCGCGGGGACGAGGCGGAGACGCTTGTCGTCGAAGGGCTGCGGCGCTGGCTCGCCGGGTATCAGACGGGCAGCATCGAATGCTGGGAAACGGCCTGGACGCTCTATGCCGGCCGGCTCGGCGTGAGCCGGGCCCGCCAGGCGGTGACGGGGCTGTCCTGTTTCGCCAGGGCGCTGAACGGCTGGGCGAAATACGGCCTGTCCCTGCTCCCCTATGACTGCCCGCATCGCTGTGCCCATGAGTGCCTCGCGGTGGCGCTGGTTGCGTCCTGGCAGCGGGGCGACCGGGAGGCGGCCGCGAACATCGCCGAGGAACTGGTGGTGGCCGGTGGCCTGCCTTCCACGCTCGAGGCGGCCGCGAATTTCGCCGACACGCTCCGCCGGCTCGATCTGGTTCTGCCAAGCCCCGCCTGCCTGGCCTGCCGGGGTGCCGTTCCGGTGGCGACGCATCAGGCGGCGGAGACCCGGCACTGACATTTTCCAGTGCGCCGTGGCGGCGCGCATATGAGACGAAAGAGAGGAAAAGCCGAAATGAAAAAGACCCTGTTGCTGGCGGCTGCGCTGGCGAGCATTGCGCTGCTGCCGGCTGGCGTCGCCCGGGCGAGCGACGCGGCGGCCGTGCTTCAGACCTATGGCGACATTGCGCAGGCGGCCTATTCCGAATCGCTGACCACCGCGCAGGCTCTGTCGTCCGCCGTCGATGCGCTGATCGCCAGCCCGTCCGATGAGACGCTGGCTGCCGCCCGCAAGGCCTGGCTCTCCGCCCGCCGTCCCTATCAGCAGACTGAGGTCTATCGTTTCGGCAATGCCATCGTCGACGACTGGGAAGGCAGGGTGAACGCCTGGCCGCTCGACGAAGGCCTGATCGACTATGTCGATGCCGGCTATGGCAGCGACAACCCGGAAAACGCCTTCTACACCGCCAATGTCATCGCCACCCCGAAGATCATTGCCGGCGGCCGCGAGATCGACGCCACTGAGATCACGCCGGCCCTGCTGTCCGAGGAGTTGCAGGAGGTCGGTGAGATCGAGGCCAATGTGGCGACCGGCTATCATGCCATCGAGTTCCTGCTCTGGGGTCAGGATCTGAACGGCACCGGCCCCGGCGCGGGCAACCGTCCGGCCACCGACTATGACACGGCCAACTGCACCGGCGGCAATTGCGATCGTCGCGCCGCCTATCTGCGGGCGGCGACGGACCTTCTGCTCGATGATCTGAAGGAAATGGCGGATGCCTGGACGCCGGGCGGTGCCGCCCGCGCGGAACTTGCCGACAAGGGCGAGGCCGGCGGTCTTGCGACGATCTTCACCGGCATGGGCTCACTGTCCTATGGCGAACTGGCCGGCGAGCGCATGAAGCTCGGCCTGATGCTGCACGATCCGGAGGAGGAGCATGACTGCTTCTCCGACAACACCCACATGTCGCACTACGACAATGTGATCGGCATCCGCAATGTCTGGTTCGGCCGCTATGAGGGCTTTGCCGGAAAGTCGGTCGAAGGCGCGTCCTTGCGCGATCTGGTCGCGGCCAGGGATGCGGCTGTCGCCGACGACCTGACCGCCAGGCTCGACGCCTCGCTCGCGGCCTTCGAGGTCCTGCGCAGCCGCGCCGAGACCGTGGAGGCCTATGACCAGATGATCGGCGAGGGCAACGAGGAGGGCAATGCGGTGGTCCAGGCTGCGATCGACGCATTGATCGTCCAGACCCGGGCCATCGAGCGGGCCGTCGCCGTGCTTGGTCTCGACGAGATCGCCTTCGAGGGCTCCGACAGTCTCGACAACCCGAGCGCGGTTTTCCAGTAAGACCTGCGGGCTGTCACCAACCGGCCGCCGCGGAGGACACGGGTCCGCCGCGGCCCCCACCCACGGGCCGGATTGCGGGGCATCCGGCACCCAGGCAATGTGATCCATCCATGCCGTCAGCACATCTTTCCGTCGCCGCCATCCTGTGTGTGGCCGCGAGCCTTGCCATGCCCGTCTGCGCGGGGGCGGACGAGTTGCCCCATCGTGACGATCTCAGCCCGCGCGACCGGGCCAGGGTGGCGAAGGTTACCGCGAATCCGGACGACTTCTCCGCCCCGGAGGCCTTCGAGGCGATGCCCGGCGGCGCGACCACCTATCTCAAGCGCATCAACGTCAACGCCTTTTCCTTTCCCTCCACCAACCTCTCCTTCGAGGAGCAGCAGCGTTTCGCGCTCGGCAACGGCCTGTTCCGCAAGCTCTGGGTGTCGTCTCCGTCCTCGACCAATGCCTCGGATGGTCTCGGCCCGCTGTTCAACGCCCGCTCCTGCCAGGGCTGCCACCTGAAGGACGGGCGCGGCCATCCGCCGCGCGAGGGCGAGGAGCCGGTGGCGCTGTTCCTGCGCCTGTCGGTGCCGGGGGAGCCCGAGGCCGGCAAGCTGCTGCGCCCGGAGCCGACCTATGGCGGCCAGTTCCAGAACTACGCGGTGCCTGGCCTGCGCGCCGAGGGGCGGCTGGAGATCTCCTATACGGAAAAGCCGGTGACGCTCGGCGACGGCACGGTGGTGACCCTGCGCGTGCCGCACTATCGGATGACCGACCTCGGCTATGGCCCGATGGCGCCGGACGTTCTGACCTCGCCGCGCGTGGCGCCGCAGATGATCGGTCTCGGTCTGCTGGAGGCGATCCACCCGGCCGACATTCTCGCCAATGCCGATCCGGACGATCTCGACGGCGACGGCATTTCCGGCCGCCCGAGCTGGCTTCCCGATGCTGCGACCGGAGGCAAGGTGCTCGGCCGTTTCGGCTGGAAGGCGGAGGAGCCCACCGTGCGGGCGCAGTCGGCTGGCGCCTTTTCCGGCGACATCGGCATTTCGACGCCGGACGCTCCCGATCCCTTTGGCGACTGCACCGCCGCCCAGACAGAATGCCGGTCGATGCCGACCGGGGAACAGGCCAATCTGGGGCCGACGGAAGCCCCGGACCCGGTTCTGGAACTGGTCGACTTCTACGCGCGCAATCTGGCCGTGCCGCACCGCCGCGATGTCGACGACCCGCAAGTGCTGGCCGGCAAGGCGCTGTTCCATGCGCTGGGCTGCGCAAGCTGCCATCGGCCGAAATATGTGACCTCCCGCAAGGCGGAGATCGAAGCTCATCGCTTCCAGTTGATCTGGCCCTATACGGACATGCTGTTGCATGACATGGGGGAGGGACTGGCGGATAACCGGCCGCTTGCCAATGCCACCGGCCGGGAATGGCGCACGCCGCCGCTTTGGGGTATCGGACTGACGGAGGTGGTCTCTGGCCAGGAGAGTTATCTTCACGATGGGCGGGCGCGCACGCTGGAAGAGGCGGTCCTCTGGCATGGCGGCGAGGGACAGGCGGCGCGCGATGGCTACGCGGCGCTGGAGCGCGAGGATCGGGAGGCGCTGCTGCGCTTCCTCAAGTCTCTTTAAGCGGGCGGCGGCCGGCCAAGGCCGGTGATGAGGACGGGAGCGTGACGATGATGGGCGCGAACGGCGAAACGGCGATGCGTGACCTCGGAGCCCACCTGCGCGGGCGGCTTGCCGCGCGCGCAGGGGCGGCAATGCTGTCCGGTCTCATGGCGTTGGTGGGAGTGTGCGCGCAGGCGCGGTCGGCGGCGGCGGATCTCGACTATTCACGCTTCTGGCCGGCGGCCGTTGCCGGCTTTGCCGTCCCGGCGAGCGACGCGCTGGTGCAGACGATGCCGGCTCTGGCGACCGGTATCGAGATCGCCTGTACGGGCGGCTCTCCCGAGCCATTCGAGGAGGTCTTTACCCAGGCTGTCGGGGCGGCGGCGCGGCTCACCGTCCTGCGGGCCGGGGCCCTTGCCGACGACAATCGCCTGGAGCGCATCGCCTTCATTCCGGACGGGCGCGGCGTCGTGCGGCGGCAGGTGACGCGCCTCATTGCCGAGCGCGATCCGACGGCGCTCGACGCCGCGCGCCTGCGCGAGAAGAGCGTCGCGCTGCAGGGGCTGACGGCGCTGGAATGGGTGGCCTTCGACAAGGACGGCAAGATCGTGCTGGCCGATCGCGGCGAGGAAGGGGCCTATCGCTGTGCCTATGCGGCAAGCCTTTCCGAGCGGCTCGGCGCGACCGCCCGCGAGCTGCGGGCGGCGTTCGAAGCGCCCTCCGGCCAGACCGCGTTGCTGCTCGCTCCCGGTCCGGACAACGCCCTGGCGCGGACCCACAAGGAGGCGGCCGGCTTCGTCTTCAACGCGGTGATGACCTCGCTGGAGCTGATCCGCGATCAGATGCTGGTGCCGATGGTCGGCGAGCAGGGCTCGGCCGCCGGTGCGGCGCGGGTACCGTTTTCCCGTTCGCGCAATGGCGCAGCCTATCTGACGGGGGCGATCGACGGTCTGTTCCGGGCCGTGGCGGCTGCGGGCTATGCCGATGGCGCGGCCGAAACCGCGTGGATCGGCAATACTCTCCGCTTCGAGCGCGACAATGCGTCGAAGGCGCTGGCGGCGCTGCCCGCCGACCTGGAGGTAGCGCTGGCCGACGAGACGGCGCGCGGCCGGCTCGCCTATGTTCTGACCGTGCTGACCGGCCTGCGCGCCATGCTGTCCGGGGAACTCGCCGGCCAACTGGACTTTCGCGGAGGCTTCAATGCTCTGGACGGCGATTGACAGGCGCTCCCTGCTGGTTGGCGGCGGGGCGGCACTGACCGCCCTTGCCTTCGGACACCGACCGGGGCGGGCGGGCGAGCCTGTTCCGTCCGAGGACCCGCTGTTCGCCGCCGCCCGGCGCGGGGCGGATGGCCGCCACAGCATCGTCGTCACCGGGCTCGACGGCACCGACCGGCAGGTGATCCCGCTGCCCGGCCGGGGCCACGATATCGCGGTCTGCCCCGCGAGCGGACGCTGCCTTGCCTTCGCCCGCCGTCCGGGCACCTTCGCGGTCCTGTTCGATGCGGCGGGCACGCGCCCGCCCGTGGTCTTCGAGGCGGTGCCTGGCCGGCATTTCTACGGCCACGGTGCCTTTTCGCCCGATGGCCGGCTCGCCTATGCGACGGAGAACGACTATCTCGGCAATCGCGGCGTGATCGGCGTCTATGATGTCAGCGGCACGCGGCCGCAGCGGGTCGGCGAGTTCTGGTCCGGCGGCATCGGCCCGCACGACATCCTGCCGCTGCCCGACGGGCGCAGCCTCGTCGTTGCCAATGGTGGCATCGAGACCCATCCCGACACCGGGCGCCGCAAGCTCAACCTGGAGACGATGTGCCCCAACGTCACCGTGATCGACCGCGACAGCGGCACGGTGCGCGGCGTCGCCGATCTGCCTCCCGGCCTGCACAAGCTGTCGCTGCGCCACATGGCGGTGACCGGCGCCGGCAAGGTCTGGATCGGGGCGCAATATGAAGGCGGTCTTGAGGAAACGCCGCCGCTGATGGCCTCCCTCGATCTGGAGGACGGCCGCCTGCGCCTGCATGATGTGCCGGATGCGCTGCGCGGCCGTCTCGCCAACTATATCGGCTCGCTCGCCATGAGCCGGGACAGCGAGGTGGTCGCCGCGTCCTGCCCGCGTGCCGGCCTTGTCCTGTATTTTTCCGCGCGTGATGGCGCGTTCCTGTCCAGCCAGCAGCGCGCCGATGCCTGCGGCCTTGCGGAACTGGATCGCGACGGCTTCCTGATTTCGGACGGGCAGGGCGGCCTCAGCGAGAGCGGTGACCGCGCCGGGGCGCCGACGCTGCTGGCCTCCCTCGCCGGCACGTCCTGGGACAATCACATGGTGGCGATCGATCCGGCCTGACGGCCCGGAACCTGCTGCGTCAGACCGTATCGCTGAAGTCGATTTCAGCCATCAGGTCGCCGGCAAGGGTCTCCAGCGCCGCCGAGAGGTCGCCGGCGGCAAGGTCCACCGGCAGCACCACATCCACCTGCGCGCGGAACATGCGTTCGCCGCTCATCGAGCCGGCGGAAACCTCCGTCTCCAGCGCGGTGATGCTGACGCCCTTGGCCGCCAGCACGGCGGCCAGCGCATGCACGATCCCCGGATGGTCCTGGCAGATGACGGTCATCCGGGCCGCTTGGCCATGGGTTTCGCGGCTGGTTTCGCTGCGCTTCAGCGTCGTGGCGATGCCCGCGGCGGACAAGCCGGCGAGCGCTTGTTCCAGCGCCTCGATCCGCTCCTGCGGCACTTCGACCCGGACAATGCCGGCGAACGTGCCGGCGAGCCGTGCCATCGAGCTCTCGATCCAGTTGCCGCCATGGGCGGCGATGACGTCTGACAGCCGTTCGACAAGGCCTGGACGATCGTCGGCGATCGCCGTCAGAACCAGCGAGATCATGGACATGGGCGTAAGCCTCCCGGATGTTTTCCGGCAGGCTAGACCATAGCACGAACAATGGAAACCGGTACGCGCGTGCTCAGGGCGCGGGTCGTGCCTGCGTCCGGGGGGCGCCGAAGACCGCTGCCACCAGCCGCGCCATGATCCGCGACAGACGGCCATAGATCCGCAGCGGCAGGCGCGCCACCGGCGGCACCACGTCGTGGCAGAAGGCGATCTTGCGGACATAGCCATGCACCTGCCATTCGAACCAGGTGAAGGCGGGGAAATAAGCAGTGTCGCCGGCGGTCAGCTTGCGCACCTCGCCGTCCGGTCCGGTCACCGTGACCGCTCCTTCCAGGATGTAGACCGCCTCGTCGCAGCCGAAATACCAGTTGAAGCGGCCCCCCGTGCAGTCCCAGACCGACAGGGTGGCATAGCGGTCCTCTCCGCGCGCGATCTGGACGGCACGCGCCTGCGGATCGCCGTCCAGCACCCAGTCCGGATTGATCGGCGCGGGCGGCAGGTCCAGCCCGTCCAGCCGCGCCAGCGTCAGGCCGGCCGGCGTACGGTCGGCCGTGGCCATGGCAGCTCCAAGCGCACTGGCGGACGCGATGTCGGTCATGGTCGGTCGTCTCCCCCTCTGGTGGTGCCCTCCGCTGTATCAGCAAGCGGTGAAGAACCGGTTTCCGGCACGGCGCCATGTTTCGCCGCCTCGCCGACAGCGGCTGCCGTATTTGGCCCTTGCGGGGGGCGCAAGGCTCCACTAGCGTGCCCGGCCAATGACGGCGTCCCTGGAGGGACTGAAAGCGAGTCCGGTGGCGACCGACCCACATCGGGGGTCCAGTCCGGAGCTGTCCGAACGGTATGCGGTCCGGCGCGGCACATGGTCGTGCGGGAGCCCTGTCCTGTATCCGGCCGCTTTGCTCTCTCCCGGTGCCGCCGCGCCGGACCCGTCCGGCTTGCCATGCGGGCGTGTGGCCAAGAGGGAGCTTTTGAGATGAAACCGGAATTTGTCTTCGCCGCCGTTTTGGCCGAGCGTCCCCTGCGTTGCGACCGGGGAGAGGCATGATGGCCGATGCGATGACTGCGACGGGCGAGAAGCTGGGCCTGATGATCTGCGGCCATGGCAGCCGCAACCGCGGCGCGGTGCGCGAATTCGCCCAGCTCGCCGAGCGGCTGAAGGCCCGCTTTCCCGGCTGGCCGGTGGAATACGGCTATCTCGAATTCGCCAATCCGGTGATCAAGGACGGTCTCGACCGGCTGCGCGAGCAGGGTTGCACCCGCATCCTTGCCGTGCCGGGCATGCTGTTCGCCGCCGGCCATGCCAAGAACGACATCCCGTCCGTGCTCAACACCTATCAGGCGCAGCACGACGGCGTGACGATCACCTATGGCCGTGAGCTCGCCGTCGACACCAGGATGATCCGCGCCGCCGGCGACCGCATCCGCGAGGCGCTGGAAAAGGCAGGCGACGACGTGCCGCTGCACGAGACCCTGCTGATGGTCGTGGGGCGCGGCGCCTCCGATCCCGACGCCAATTCCAATGTCTCCAAGGTCACCCGCATGCTGTGGGAGGGCTTCGGCTTCGGCTGGGCCGAAACGTGCTATTCCGGCGTCACCTTTCCGCTTGTCGAGCCCGGCCTCGAGCACGCGGCGAAGCTCGGCTATCGCCGCGTCGTCGTCTTCCCGTATTTCCTGTTCTCCGGCGTTCTCGTCAGCCGCATCTACAACACCGCCGACGAGGTGGCGGAGCGCCATCCGGATATCGAGTTCGTCAAGGCCGGCTATCTCAACGACCATCCCCAGGTCATCGACACGATGGCCGACCGGGTCACCGAGATCCTGCAGGGCGCCAACCTGATGAACTGCCAGATGTGCAAGTATCGGGAGCAGGTGCTCGGCTTCGAGGCCGATGTCGGGCGGCCGCAGGAAAGCCACCACCACCATGTCGAGGGGCTGGGCGCCGACGCCGAGTGCAAGCTGTGCGAGGACGTGTGCACCGGCGCCTGCGAGGCGCAGGCCGCGAGCCATCACTCGCACCATCACGACCATGACCATGGCCATCACGACCACGACCACCATCATCATGATCACGGCCATCATCATCATGACCATGACCATGATCATGGGCACCACCACCACCACGGCCATCACCACCACCATGGTCACGGCCACGATCATGATCATCACCATCCGCCCTATCCGCATGCCGATCACCCGCTGGGGCCGAAGTCGATGAGGAAGCGGACCACATGACGGGCGGCGGCGGCCGGTACGACTACGAGCACGATCCTGCGGAAATCTATCGCCGCTCCTTTGCCATCGTGCGCGAGGAGGCCGACCTTTCCGCCCTGCCCGAAGCGCTGCATCCGGCCGCGATCCGCATCGTCCATGCCTGCGGCATGCCCGAGGTCCTGTCCGATCTCGCCTGGCGCGGCGAGGTCGCGGCGGCGGTAGGGAACGCTCTGGCAGCCGGTGCGCCGGTCTTTGCCGATGTGCGCATGGTCTGCGAGGGGGTGATCCGCGCCCGCCTGCCGGCCTGCAACGATCTCGTCTGCACGCTCAACGAGCCGCCGGTGCCCGGCCTTGCCCGTCGTCTCGGCACCACCCGCTCGGCGGCGGCCGTCGACCTTTGGCGCGACCGGCTGGAGGGCTCCGTCGTCGTCGTCGGCAACGCCCCGACCGCGCTGTTTCATCTGCTGGAGCGGATCGCCGAGGGCTTTCCGCGCCCGGCCGCGATCCTCGGCTTCCCGGTCGGCTTCGTCGGTGCAGCCGAATCGAAGGAGGCGCTGCTGGAAAGCCCGCTTGATATCCCCTGCCTGGTGCTGCGCGGCCGGCGCGGCGGCTCGGCCATCGCCGCTGCCGCCCTCAACGCGCTGGCCGCCGGCGTGCCGGAGGAGGGGACCGCGTGAGCAGCGACAATGACACGGCACGGCCCGCCCCCTGGCTGACGGTGATCGGCCTCGGCGAGGACGGCGTTGCCGGACTGTCCCCGATTGCCCGGCAGGCGCTGGCCGATGCAAGGCGCGTCTTCGGCGGCGCCCGCCATGGCGAGCTCGTCGCCCCGCTCGGGATCAAGGTCGAGACCTGGCCGAGCCCGTTTCACGAAGGGCTGGACGCGCTGCTGGCCGCGCGCGGCAAGCCTGTCGCGGTGCTGGCGAGCGGCGACCCCATGTGGTTCGGCATCGGCTCGACGCTCGCGCGCTCCGTGCCGCACGACGAAATGCTTGTCCTGCCGGCGCCCTCGTCCCTGTCGCTTGCCGCCGCGCGGCTCGGCTGGCCCTTGCAGGACGTCGAGACCCTGTCGCTGCATGGCCGCCCGCTCGATCTCTTGCGGGCAGTCCTTTATCCCGGCGCCAGGCTCCTGTGCCTCACGTCCGGTGCCCGTGCGGCGGAAGAGATCGCCGACCTGCTTGTCGACGAGGGCTATGGCGCCAGCCGGCTGACCGTGCTGGAGCATCTCGGCGGACCGGCCGAGCGGGTTCTCTCGGGCAGCGCCGAGGGCTGGCGCGGCGAGGTCGCCGCCCTCAACGTCGTGGCCGTCGAGGCGGTCGCGGTGCGCGACACGCCGCTGCGCCCGCGCCTTCCCGGCCTGCCGGACGATGCCTTCCGTCATGACGGCAAGATCACCAAGCGCGAGGTGCGCGCGGTCACGCTCGCCCGCCTTGCGCCCATGCCCGGCGCGCTCCTTTGGGACATCGGCGCGGGCTCGGGCGCGGTCGCCATCGAGTGGCTGCGTGCAGCTCCCCGCAGCCGCGCCATCGCACTGGAGCCGGACGACACCCGCCGCGCCACGGCACGGGCCAATGCGGCGGCCCTCGGCGTGCCGCATCTCGACCTTCGCCCCGATGCCGCGCCGCAAGGTCTCGACGGCTTGCCGGCGCCCGACGCGATCTTTCTCGGCGGCGGCCTGACTGCACCCGGCACGCTGGAGGCGGCGCTCGCAGCGCTCCGGTCCGGCGGCCGGCTGGTCGCCAATGCGGTGACGCTGGAAAGCGAGGCGATCCTTCTTGCCGCCCATGCCCGCCATGGCGGCGAACTGGTGCGCATCGCCGTGTCGCGGGCCGGCGCCGTCGGCGGCATGACCGGATGGCGTCCGCTGATGCCGGTGACCCAGTGGAGCCTGATCGTCCCATGACTGCTGGAACCCTTTACGGCGTCGGCCTTGGCCCCGGCGATCCGGACCTGATGACGGTGAAGGCGCACCGGCTGATCTCGACCGCGCGGGTCGTCGCCTATCCGGCACCGGACGACGGCGAGAGCTTTGCCCGCTCCATCGCGGCGGCGATCATTCCGCCGTCCGCCCGCGAGATCCCGATCATCGTGCCGATGCGCGTTGCGCGCTTCCCGGCACAGGCCGTCTACACCCGCGCGGCCGAGGAGATCGGCGAAGTCCTCGCCTCCGGCACGGATGTGGTGACGCTGTGCGAGGGCGACCCGTTCTTCTACGGCTCCTTCATGTATCTGTTCGAGCGGCTGTCCCGGCGCTTTCCCTGCGAGATCGTGCCGGGCGTGACCTCGCTCACCGCCTGCGCCGCCCGCCTTGCCCGGCCGCTCACCGCGCGCAACGATGTCCTCACCGTCATTCCCGGACCGCTGCCGGACGAGGAGATCGCGGCGCGGATCGAAGCGTCCGGTGCCATCGCCATCATGAAGGTCGGGCGCCACCTGCCGCGCCTGCGCCGGTTGATCGAGGGGCTGGGCCTCATCGATCATGCAGGCTATGTGGAGCGGGCGACGCTTCGGGCAGAAAAGGCGATGCCCCTTGCCGAGGTGACGGACGCCGCCGCCCCCTATTTCTCGATGATCCTGATCTACAAGGGAGACGAAGCGTGGATGCTACCGCCGCAATCCTCGTCCTGACGCCGGCGGCGGAGCCTGTCGCGCGCCGCATCGCGGCCGCGCTTCCGGGCGCCATGCTGCATGGGCTCGCCCACCGGGTGCCCGGTCTCGACGTGTCCTTCGCCGAGACGCTGAACCATATCCGCGCGCTCTATCAGGCCGGCACGCCCATCGTCGGCGTCTGCGCCTCCGGCATCCTGATCCGCGCGCTGGCCGCCGTGATCGAGGACAAGCGGTCCGAGCCGCCGGTTCTCGCCGTCTCGGAGGACGGGGCCAGCGTCGTGCCGCTGCTCGGCGGCCATCGCGGCGCCAATTCGCTCGCCCGCCAGGTGGCGGAGGCGCTGGGAGGCCATGCGGCGGTGACGACGCAGGGCGACACGGCGCTGGGCGTTGCGCTCGATTCGCCGCCCAAGGGCTGGTGGCTCGCCAATCCGCAGGATGCCAAGGGCGTCATGGCCCGCCTGCTGGCCGGCGAGCCCGTCCGTCTCACGGGCGAGGCCCCCTGGATCACCCGCTCGCGCCTGCCGCTGGCCGACACGGCGGAAATGGAAATCGTCGCCAGCGTCGAGGCCATCGCGCCCGGTGCCGACCGGCTCGTCTATCACCCGCGCCGGCTCGTCGTCGGCGTCGGTTGCGCCAGGGGCTGCCCGGCGGAGGAACTCGCCGCGCTGGTGCGCGAGGCGCTAAGCAGTGCCGGCCTTGCCGAAGGGGCGGTGGCGCTTGTCGCGACCCTCGATCTCAAGGCGGACGAGGCCGCGGTCAACGCGCTCGCCGGCCAGCTCGGTGTGCCGCTGCGCGTCTTTCCCGCCGCCCGGCTGGAGCAGGAGACACCGCGCCTTGCCAACCCGTCGGACGTCGTCTTCGCCGAGGTCGGTTGCCACGGCGTCTCCGAGGGTGCGGCGCTGGCCGCGACCGGGGCGGAAGGGTCCCTGCTCATCGAGAAGCGCAAGACCGCCAATGCCACCGTCGCCGTCGCCCTTGCGCCGGAGCCGGTCAACCCGGCCGAGGCGGGACGCCCGC
This sequence comes from Stappia sp. TSB10GB4, assembly GCF_900185745.1. NCBI lineage: Bacteria > Pseudomonadati > Pseudomonadota > Alphaproteobacteria > Hyphomicrobiales > Stappiaceae > Stappia > Stappia sp. TSB10GB4. Next base: position 77,654 of record NZ_FYAV01000031.1, read on the forward strand.
GCGGCCGTCTTGCGGTGATCGGCATCGGCCCCGGCCGCGACGACTGGCGCACGCCGGAAGCCTCGCACCTGCTCGCCGATGCCGACGAGGCGGTCGGTTATTCGCTCTATCTCGACATCGTCGCACCGCTGATCCAGGGCAAGCCGCGCCATGCCTTCCCGCTCGGCGCGGAGGAGGAGCGCGTCCGCTTCGCGCTGGAGCGGGCCGGCGAGGGGCGTTCGGTGGCGCTGGTCTCCTCGGGCGATGCCGGCATCTACGCCATGGGCGCGCTGGTCTACGAACTGCTGCACCGCGACACGGCCGAGGGCGGCGTCTCGGATGCGGCAAAGCGCGTCGAGGTGGTCAACGCCCCCGGCATCTCGGCGCTGCAGGCAGCGTCCGCGCGCATCGGCGCGGTGCTCGGCCATGACTTCTGCACCATCTCCCTGTCGGACCTCCTGACCCCGTGGCAGGCGATCGAGCAGCGGCTGCGGGCCGCCGCCGCCGGCGATTTCGTCATCGCCTTCTACAATCCCGTGTCGAAGCGCCGCCGCACCCAGTTGGCCGAGGCACGCGAGATCCTGCTCGCCGCCCGCCCGGCCGATACGCCGGTGGTGCTCGGCTACAATCTCGGCCGCGAGGGCGAGACGCTGACCGTGACGACGCTCGGCGAGCTGCGCGTCGACGATGTCGACATGCTGACCACCGTGCTGGTCGGCTCGTCCGCCTCGCGCGCCGTCATGACCGGCTCGGGCCGGCCATTCGTCTACACCCCCCGTGGCTACGCCAAGCGCATCGAGGAAAAGCTGTGACCGTCCACTTCATCGGCGCCGGGCCCGGCGATCCCGACCTCATCACCGTTCGCGGGCTGAAGCTGATCGCGGCTTGCCCCGTCTGTCTTTACGCCGGTTCGCTGGTGCCGGAGGCCATCGTGGCGACCGCGCCCGAGGGCGCGCGCGTCATCGACACCGCGCCGATGACGCTCGACGAGATCATGGCGGAGATCGAGGCGGCGCATGCGCGCGGCGAGGATGTGGCGCGCGTCCATTCCGGCGATCCCTCGCTCTACGGCGCGATTGCCGAGCAGATCCGCCGGCTGAAGGAGAAGGACATCCCCTTCGACGTGACGCCCGGCGTTCCGGCCTTTGCCGCCGCCGCCGCCGCGCTCGGCCAGGAGCTGACCGTGCCGGAGATCGCCCAGACGGTGATCCTCACCCGCACCACCATGAAATCCTCCGACATGCCGAAGGGCGAGGACCTGGAGACGCTCGGCAGGAGCGGCGCGACGCTGGCGATCCACCTCTCTATCCGGAACCTGCGCGAGATCGAACGCCAGCTCGTCCCGCTCTATGGTGCCGACTGTCCCGTCGTCGTCGCCTACCGCGTCGGCTGGCCGGACCAGAACTTCATCCACGGCACGCTCACCGACATTCGCGACAAGGTGCGCGAGGCGAAGATCACCCGCACCGCGCTGATCTTCGTCGGCCGGGCACTGCAGCCGGCCGCCGATTTCCGCGACAGCGCCCTTTATCACGCCGACCATGTGCATGTGCTGCGGCCGAAGAAGAAAAAGGCGAAGGCCGCAGTGCCGTCCGCCTGACCGGGCGTCACGCCGTCAGGCGCGATCGATCAGGTGAATGAACGAACCCGAGACGCGGCCGACGCGCAGGCCGACATCGCCGACCAGCGCTCCAAGCGCATCCCGTGCCTGGAACAGCCGCTCGGCCTGGCCTTCCTGCACGATGGTCGCGTAGTGGAATTCGTGCCCCGCAAGCTGTCCCTGCCACGGTGCGCCGGCAAAGGCGAAGAGCCGCCGGTAGCCGAGCTGGCGCCTGCGCGTTGCAAAGCTCGTCTCCAGCGGCAGCAGGCCCAGCATCGGGTGGCGGGAGCCCTCAGCGTTGGTCAACTCGTCGCCCAGCACCATGTAGCCGCCGCATTCGCCATAGATCAGCGCGCCGCGCGCCGCCGCCCCGTGCATGCCGGCCCTGAAGCTGCCGGCCGCCGCGATCCGGCCGGCATGCAGCTCCGGATAGCCGCCGGGCAGATAGACCGCGTCGCACTGCGCATCCGGGGCCTCGTCGGCGAGCGGCGAGAAGAACGACAGCTCGGCGCCCTGCGCCTGCCAGCCTGTCAGGAGATGCGGATAGGCAAAGGCGAAGGCGATGTCGCGGGCAATCGCGACGCGCTGGCCGGGCGGCGGCAGCGTTGCCGCCGCGCCGCTGCGCGCGAGTGGGCGCGCCAGCGCGCGGATCGCGTCGAGGTCGCAGCTCTCGGCGATGCGGGTGGCCGCGTGATCGAGAAACGCGGCGAGATCGCCGTGTTCTCCCGCCTGCACCAGTCCGAGATGGCGTTCGGGCAAGTCGAGCCCGGCATCGCGCGGCACCGCGCCGAGCACCGGCATGCCGATGCCGGTAAGCGCTGCGCGCAGCATCTCGGCGTGGCGCGGGCTGCCGACCCGGTTGAGGATCACGCTGGCGACGGTCACGTCCGCGCGGTGGTCGCGAAAGCCCCGCACCAGCGCGGCGACCGACTGCGACTGCTTTGCCGCATCCACCACCAGCACCACCGGCAGCCCCAGCCGTGCGGCGAGATCGGCGGTCGAGCCGCTGCCGTCGGCCGCGCCGTCGTAAAGGCCCATCACACCTTCGACCAGCAGCAGCTCCGCATCTTCCGCCTGGCGCGCGGCGAGCGTCTCGACGAGGTCGCCGCGCATGGCGAAGGGATCGAGATTGACGCAGGGCCGGCCGCTCGCCGCCGCATGGAAGGCGGGGTCGATATAGTCCGGCCCGGTCTTGGCGCTGGCGACGCGGATGCCGGCCTTGCGGAAGGCGGCGAGCAAGGCAAGCGTCAGGGTGGTCTTGCCGCTGCCCGAGGCCGGTGCGGCGAGGACGAGGCCGCTGCCTGCCCTGGATTCGCCTGCCCTGATTTCGGCGGTCATGGTCAGCCGCCGCTCGCCGGTCGTGCGGTGGTCGCCTCGCGCAGGCCCAGCGGGTTGGGGTCGAGCTTGCGCCCGGCGGCCGCGCCCAGCCAGTCGAGCCCGGCGCGCAGCCGCACCACCTCGCCCACGACGACGATGGCTGGCGGCTCCAGCCCGGCGGCTTCCGCATCGGCGGAGGCGCGGGCCAGCGTCGTCTCCAGCACCGTCTGGTCGGGCAGCGAGGCGTTGCAGACGATGGCGACCGGCTCCTCGCCCCGGCGCCCGCCGGCCAGCAGCTTGGAGACGATCAGGTCGAGATGCTTCATCGCCATATACATGACGATGACCGGCGCGCCGCGCGCCACCGCGTCCCAGTCGATGGCCGAAGGCGTCAGGCCGGTCTGGTCGTGGCCGGTCAGGAAGGTGACGGTCTGATTGGTGTCGCGATGGGTCGCGGGAATGCCGGCATAGGCGAGGCCGCCGATGCCGGCCGTCACGCCGGGAATGATGCGGAACGGCACCCCATGCGCGACCAGCGTCAGCGCTTCCTCGCCGCCGCGGCCGAAGACGAACGGGTCGCCGCCCTTCAGCCGCAGCACCCGCTTGCCGGCCCTTGCATAGTCGACCAGCTTCAGCGAGATGTCGCGCTGCTTCGGGCTCGGCTTGCCGCCGCGCTTGCCGGCATAGTCGATGACCGCGTCGGGCCGCGCGAGATCGAGGATCGAGGCATCGACCAGCGCGTCATGGACGATGACGTCGGCTTGGGCGAGGCCGTTGAGCACATGCAGCGTCAACAGGCCGGGATCGCCCGGCCCGGCGCCGGCCAGCCACACCGAGCCGGCGGCGAAGTCGGGAAGGCGGACGCCGCGCGGCAACAGCCCGCCGAGCGGGGTCTCGGGGGCGGCGGCGGGGCGGGGAGCGGCCGTGTCGGCAGCCTGGTCCGGGCGGTTCGCGTTTGACATTCCGGTCAGTTCTACGCCGCTCCGGCCGCCGCGCCAAGGTCGGTTGGCGTCGGCGTCCATAGCAATTGCGACCTTGCCGCGCCCGCCCCTATAGTCCGGCGCATGAGCCGCAAGGAAACATCCGCGCTTCGCCGGGGCTGGACCACCGGAACCTGTGCGACCGCCGCCGCCAAGGCGGCCTATCAGGCCTTGCTGACCGGCGCGTTTCCCGATCCCGTCGAGGTGACGCTGCCGAAAGGCGAGCGGCCCGCCTTCGCGCTGGCGCTGGAGGAGTTGGGCGAAGATTTCGCCCGCGCCGGCATCGTCAAGGATGCGGGCGACGACCCCGACGTCACCCATGGCGCGACGGTGATCGCCAGCGTGCGCCTCGCGCCGGCCGGATCCGGGGTTCTGTTCCGCGCCGGCGAGGGCGTCGGCACGGTGACGCTTGCCGGCCTGCCGATCCCGCCCGGAGAACCGGCAATCAACCCGGTGCCGCGCGCCATGATCGCCGGCGCCATTGCCGAGGTGGCCGCCCGCTTCGGCGCGAGCGGCGATGTCGAGGTGGAGATCGCGATCCCCGGCGGCGAGGCGCTGGCGCAGCGCACCATGAACCCGCGCCTCGGCATCCTCGGCGGCCTGTCGGTGCTCGGCACCACCGGCATCGTCCGGCCCTTCTCCTGCGCGGCCTGGATCGCCTCGATCCATCGCGGCGTCGATGTGGCGCGCGCCGCCGGCCTGCCGCATGTGGTCGGCGCCACCGGCTCGACCTCCGAGGATGCGGTGAAGGCGCGCCACGACCTGCCCGAGACGGCCTATCTCGACATGGGCGACTTCGCCGGCGGACTGCTCAAGTATCTGCGAGCCCATCCGGTGCCGAAGCTGACGCTGGCCGGCGGCTTTGCCAAATTCGTCAAGCTGGCGCAGGGCGCGCTCGACCTGCATTCGGCCCGCAGTCAGGTGGATTTCGCAGCGCTCGCCCTGCTGCTGGAGCGGGCAGGGGCCCCGAGCGAGATCGTCGAGGCGGCGAGGGGCGCCAACACCGCCAAGGAGGTGCTCGACCGCGCCGCCGCCGCCGGCATCGATGTCGCCGCCGAGGTGGCGCGCGGCGCCCATGCCGCTGCCCGCGCCGTGCTGCGCGATGCGCCGGTCGATGTCGAGGTGCTGGTGGTCGACCGGGCCGGCGCCGTCGTTGCCCATCGCCCGTTCGATGCGGAAGGTTCCACGTGAGCGCGCCGCTTCCCGTCCTGCTGCTGGCCGGCACCGGCGAGGCGCGGGCGCTGGCCGGCCGGCTTGCCGATGATCCGCGCTTCCAAGTCACCGCCTCGCTGGCCGGCGCCGTCGAGCGGCCGCAGGCCTATCCGGGCCGCGTGCGGATCGGCGGCTTCGGCGGAGCGCTGGGGCTGGAAGAGTGGCTGCGGCGCGTGGGCATTGCCGCGGTGATCGACGCCACCCATCCCTTCGCGGCGCGCATCTCCGCCAATGCTGTCGCCGCCTCGCAAGCAGTCGGCCTTCCCCTGTTGCGGCTGGAGCGCCCGGCCTGGAAGGCCGAGGGAGGCGATAACTGGCAGGAGGTTGCCGATCTGGACGAGGCGGCGGAGCGGCTGCCGCGGGGAGCGCGTCCCTTTCTTGCCATCGGTCGCAAGGACATCTCGCGTTTCGCAACGCGCCGCGATCTCGACTGTTTGACGCGGATGATCGACCCGCCGGAGCCGGAAACTGCGCTGCCGCCGGGCCGGCTGCTGCTGGCTCGCCCTTCCAGGGATATCGACGCGGAAGCCGCCTTGCTGGAGCAGCACGGCGCGACTCATCTGGTGACCAAGAACAGCGGCGGCCCCTTCGGCGAGGCGAAGCTGCTCGCCGCCCGCCGTCTCGGCCTGCCGGTGATCATGGTGCGCCGGCCGGCTCTTGCCGGCGGCGAAGTGGTTGCGGATGTCCCGGCCGCGCTGGCCTGGCTGGAGGCGCGGGCCGCCTCCCGGTGAGGTCGGCGCTTGCCCCGCCGGCCTCGGCTGGTCGTGCCGAATGCACGACCACTTGAGGAAATGTTAACCATGACGGTCGAGACTTGCGAGCGTGCCCGCCCGTGGCGTGGCACCGGGGCGCAACGTGACCCGTGAGACGAGCAGCGGCTTCCCGAGCATGATCGATATCTACCAGATCCCCGGCATTCTGAAGAAGCGCATGATCTGGCTGATCATTGTGCCTCTGGTCTTCATGACGCTGGCCGTTCTCTATCTGATGCTGCGCACGCCGACCTACAAGGCCTTGGCGGAACTGCTGATCGAGCCGCAGGCCCTGCAGATCGTCGGCAACGAGATCGTGTCGCGTCAGGGCGGCGACAATTTCCAGCGCCTGGCGATCGACAGCCAGACCTATGTCATCCTCTCGAACGCCACCCTCAACGAGCTCATCGACAAGCTGAACCTTGAGAACGATCCGGCGATCCTGCCGCCTTCCGGCGGGCTTCTGTCGAAGCTGCTGGGCGGCGGCACGGCGCCGTCGGCGGCGGATCGCAGATCCGCGACGATCGCCGGGCTGCGCGAGCGCCTCAAGGTGATGCGCATCGAGAATGCCTTCGTCTTCAACATCTTCATGGAGCATCCTGATCGCTTCCGGGCCGCCGAGATCGCCAACGAGGCGGCGCGCATCTATCTCGACGAGCAGCGCGTCCAGCGCACCGAATCGACCCTGCGCGCCTCGGTCGAGCTGCAGGCCCAGGCCGACAACATGCGCCGGCGGGTGGAGGCGGCGGAGGCGAAGGTCGAGACCTTCCGCGCCGAGAACGGCCTGATCCGCACCAGCGAGCGCGGCCTCGTCGTCGGCCAGCGGCTGCAGGAGCTGAACTCGCAACTGACCCAGGCGCGGGTCGAGCTGGAGGGCGCGCGCGCCAATGCCGATCTCCTCGCCGGGCTGACGGCCGGTGCCATCGAGGGCGGTGCCCTTCCCGTCCGGCTGCAGACCTCCACGCTCGGCTCGCTCCGCGTCCAATATGCCCGCATCGCCGAGCGCGAGGCGCAGGCCGCTACGACGCTCGGGGCCAATCATCCGCAGCTTCGCGAGCTTCGTTCGCAACTGGCCAACACCCGGCAGCTCATCGACGAGGAACTCAGCCGCGTCCGCCGCTCGGCCGATGCCGACCTGCAGCGGGCCGAGGCGAATGTCGCCGCGCTGGAGATCGAGGTGCAGCGCGTCACCTCGACCAGCGTCGACCAGAGCAGGGCGGAAATCCAGCTCCGCCAGTTGGAAAGCGAGGCCGAGTCGCTGGCCTCGGTCTATCGTGTCTTTCTGAGCCGGGCCAAGGAGTTGGACGAGCAGAGCAGCATCGACACCAGCAGCTCCCGCATCATTTCGCCGGCCGTGGCGCCGCTGCGCTCCACCGCCCCCTCCGGCCTCATCGTGCTGCTGGCCGCCGGTGTCTTCGGCACCATCATGGCGGCGGGGGCGGCCGTCGGCTGGGACATCCTCAACGGCAAGCTCGGCTCGGAGCGCGAATTGGTCGACGTCACCGGCGTGCCGCTGATCGCCAGCATTGCGGTTCCGGCCGGCCGGCGGGGGCTGCGCCGACGCGGCGACGACGGCGCGGCCGAGCGGCAGCTTGCCGTCACGCGCATCGCCTTCGCGTTGCGCCATGCGTTCGAGAACGAGCGTCCGGCTCATGTGCTGGTGCTGGCGACCGGTGCGGGCACCGACATCGCGCCGCTGTCGCGGGCCATCGCCGCCAGCCTCTACGACATGGGCGAGGACGTGCTGCTTGCCCGGCCCGGCGACGGCGCCGCCAGGCTCGGCCCGCCCGCCGGCGGCACCGCCATCGCCCAGACCGGCGGCCGCTCGCGTCTGTCCGCCCGCCGCCGCGAGGCGGAGGCCGCGGCGCTGGCGCCCGCGGCGCCGCTGACGGTGGAGCGGCTCGACGGCCAGGCCTACCGGGCGGGACCGGACGCCTTCGACACCGCCGGCAGCGAGTTCCTCATCATCGACGGTGGTTGCGCGCTCGCCAATCCTCATCTGCCCATGCTTCTCGACTATAGCGACGCGATCCTGCTGGTGACCCGGCTCGGCGACACCGCCCGCTCCGATCTCGACAGCACCCTCGCCCTGTTGAAGCCCTGGGAAGAGCGAATGATCGGCAATGTCGCACTGGCCGCCTGACGCCCGGCGCGCGCCTGCCTGGACACGCCTGCCGCCATCGCGGCCCGCCGCGGTTCGCCGGCCCGACACCTATGACCTGTGGCTCCTTGCCGCCGGCCTTCTGATCGTCGGCACGGTGGTCTTCAACTTTTTCCTGGCCTTCCTCAACACCCGGGTGATGGGCATTTCCCAGAACACGGTGATCCTGGCGGAACTGGTGCTGATCGCTGGCGCCATGCTGCTCGCCGCGGATCGCCGGGCCGGGCTCTACGCGCTGCTCGCCATCTATCTGTCCTATATGGCGCTGATCCTGGCGCTGCGACCGGAGCTCGACCTCAAGGCGATCCGCGACGGGCTCATTCCCATCGTCTTCTACTTTCTTGGCCGCCGGGTCCGGGACATCGCCGGCGTCGACCGGATCGTGCTGCTCACCGCCGCCATCGTGGTGGCGGTCGGCCTGTTCGAGTATTTCCTGCTCGACGTCTTCATCGCCTATGTCAACGTGCTGCAATACTACGTCGCCCGTGGCTCGCTGGAGGTCGCCGAGCATATCGTCGAGGGATCCTCGCTGTTCATCAGCGGCATCCGCATGGAAGGGCGCAACATGCTGCCGTTCCTGGGCACGCACCGTGTCTCCTCGGTGTTCCTCGAACCCGTCGGCATGGGCAATTACGGTGCCTTCCTGGTGCTCTGGGCGGTGTTCCGCAAGGATATGGCGGGACGCGGCCTGCTGTTCATCGCCGGCTGCGTCGTCCTCATCCTGTGCGATGCCCGCTTCGGCACGATGGTCTGCTTCGCCAGTGTCGGGGCGATGCTTGTCTACCGGCTGGTGCCGTCCCTGATCTGGTTTCTGGTCCCGGCCCTCATCATCCTGGCGATGGCGATCTACGGCATGACCACGGATGCCTTGCGCTGGGAGGACAATTTCGGCGGCCGCTGGCTGCATGCCTCGTGGCTGCTGCTCAAGCTCGATATCCAGGGCGTCTTCGGCATCTCCACCTATGACGGCTTCCTGGAGGACAATGGCTATGCCTATTCGCTCCACCAGTTCGGCCTCATCGGCGTCGCCGGCCTGTGGGCGCTCTACATTTTCGCGCCGCTGCGCTCGCTCGATGCCTGGCGCTTCCGTGTCCCGATCATCGTCTATATCTGCCTGCTGATGGTGGTCTCCGCCTCGCTCTATTCGATCAAGACCGCCGCCCTGTTCTGGTTCTGCGCCGGCGCCGTCGATGTCTGGCGGGGGTTTGCCTCCGGCCGGGCTCAGCCCGTCGCCAGCCCTAGTGTGGTGAATTTGAAATACGCCTCAATTTCGCAGCGACCGTCAGAGCGTATTTCAAATTCGAAAACCACACTAGAAACATAGGCTTGCTAGTCACCCTTTTGAATCTGAAGTTCGTTCAGAGCATGCCGAGAAATGTGACGAACTTCAGATTCGGGTGACTAGCGCCTCCCGGTAGAAGTCGGCATAGCGCTCGGCGGTGCCGTCCCAGGAATAGATCCGCGCCACCGCCATGGCGTCCTGGCGCAGGGCCTGCGGCGCAGCCGCGAGCCGCGCATGGGCGGCCTCCAGCGCCTCCGCCGCCTGCTCGGCATTGGCGAAGTCCGCCAGCGTGATCCCGGCATGCCGCTGCGCGAAGGCGATGAAGGCGGAATTCGGCTCGATCACCGGGACGAGACCTGCGCTCATCGCCTCGATCAGGGCGAGGCCGAAGCCTTCATAGACCGAGGCGCTGGCGAAGAGGCTGGAGCGGCCGACGATCTCGCGCATCGCCGTATCGTCCGGCCCGACATGGAGCTGCGCCTTTCCGGTCAGCCCGCGCTCGGCGATCATCGTCTCCACGTCCGCGGCGCTCCAGTCAAAGGGCGTGCCGACGATGTCGAGCCGCCAGTCGGGATCGCGCCGGCACAGCAGGGCGAGCGCGTCGAGCACCCGGTCGATGCGCTTGTTGTGCGACAGCCGGCCGATGGTGACGATCCCCTTGACCGGCGCCTTCGATCCCGCGTCCCCCAGCTTGGCAAGGTCGACGCCGTTCTCGATCAGCCGGACCTTGCTGGGGGCGATGGCGGCGAAGCGGTCGTAGTCGCTCTGGCTGCAGCAGGCGAGGCCCCGATAGGCGGTGGCCGAGAGCCGGGTCAGCGTGTTGAACCAGACCGTCTTCAGCCCCCCCGCCGTGCCGCTGTGGAAGAAGCCGCCATGGGTGGTGGCGACCAGCGGCTTGCGGTGAAACGGGGCGGCGAGCGCCAGCGCGTCGAAGAAGAAGTCAATGGCGTGGACATGCACGAGATCCGCGTCGGCGATCGCCCGGAACACCCCCGGCGTCACCGGATAGCGGGTCGAACCGTGCCAGGGCAGGCGGATCACCTCGACCCCGTCGATCACCTCGCGCGCCGGCAGGCGCTCGCGCGTGCCGCCGCGGAACACCTGGTCGCAGGTGACGATCGTCACCCGTGCGAACCGGTCCTTCTGGCGCGCCACAAGGCTTGCGACGAAATCCTCCAGCCCGCCGACGCTCGGCTTGTACTGGCGCACCACATGCACCAGCCGCAGGCGGTCCAGCGGGTCGCCGGTCACCGCCTTGGCGAGGCTGTGGTCGGGGGCACTGCGGTTGGGGGCACTGGCGGGAGCGCTCATGCGGCGGGCTCCGCGATGCCGGCCAGCGGACTGCCGCCGCGCGCGGCGATGGCGCGGAACAGCCCGTCGATGCCGCAGGCGGTATAGGCGGCGGAGTCCTCGGTGTATTCGGCGTTCTGCCGGGGCAGGGTGAAGAGATGGTGCGCGTGCTCGGGAAACAGCGAGCCCGGCATGGTGGTGACGGCGGTGCGGAAGCCCGCCTCGCGCACGATCCGCGGCTCGCGCTCGCCCGACAGGGACGGCGGGCCGTAGGGATAGGCGAAATGCGGCACCTCGCGGCCGAGCAGCGTTTCCAGATAGGCCTTGTTGTCGGAAATGTCGGCGCGCAGGTCGGCCTCGTTGAGCAGGGCAAGGGCGCGGTGGGTCGTGGTATGGGCGGCGATCTCGATCAAGGGATGCCGGTCGGCGGCGACGACGCCGGCCTCATCCAGAATGTGCCGGTCGATCGCATCGGCAAGCGAGATGCCGTGGGAGCGGAACGTCGGGGCCAGCATCTCCGCCCGGCGGAAGTCGTCCCAGACCCAGCCGATGGCGCGCCGCAGGCCGCCGATCTTGCTGTCGAGGTCCGGGCACAGGAAGCGCGCGTCCATCGCCTCGATCTCGATCCGCTCGCGGGCGCGGAACAGTTCGGTGAGGCCGAGCCACCAGGCGTTGAGGGTGCGGGTCGTCATTTCGGTCGGCACATAGATCGTTGCCGGCGCGGCATATTTCTCCAGCAGCGGCAGCGCCAGATCGATGTTCGAGCGATAGCCGTCGTCGAAGGTCAGCACCGCGAAGGGGCGCGGATCGTTCTCAGCCAGCCGGCGGATCGCCTCGTCCAGCGTCACCACCTCGCGGCCGCGCTGCCTCAGCCCGGCCAGGATCCGCTCGAAGTCGTCGATCCGGCATCCCTGGTCGAGCTGGGCGCGGGGATCGTGCGTGAAATCGTGGAACATCAGGATGACGCCGGAGCCGCCATAGCGCCGGGCGAGGAGGCGGGTGAGGCCGCTGTTTGCCAGCAGCCGCAGGCCGAGCGTCTTCGCCCGCCGGCGGGTGAGGTCGGCGAGGTTGGGTCGCGGCCGTGTCGCGGGGCGTGCCTGCACGGTGTCCTCGGTCGTTGCCGTCATCTTCTTGCCATTCTGTCATGCAGGAAGTCTGCGCCGCGCATCGCGCTGCCGTCGCCCGCGAAGCTAGGATCAAGGTATGAACGGCCGGTTGCCGCTGGCCGGACAGGCCAGCGTTTTCGGCCCCATGGTAAAGCAAGATTGAAGCGGGGTCGCCGGACCGCCCTGTCCTTTTGCGGCAAGCTCCGATTAACTCAACCGGCCGGAAACGCGCCCGCACGACTGGCGAAACGGCCCCGAACACGGGCGATTAACATGTTTCCGCTATCAGGCGGGGTAGACTCACCGCCTAGGACAAGCTCCATGAACCCGCCCAGGCCGATGCGCATCTTGATGGCTTGCGCTGCCTTTCCGCCCTACATGGACGGCGGCGGGCCGATTTCCGCCCTGATGCTCGCGCGCATGCTCGCGGGCGAGGGGCATGTCTTGCGCGTCGTCAACGCGGCGGACGAGGAGGGGCTGGAGCGCCTCGACGGGTTCGAGGTCCGGCGCATCCGCCCGACCAATGTCTACTGGAACTATCGCCGGCCCCGCCCGACCTGGAAGAAGGCCGTCTGGCATCTGCTGGAAAACGGCAATCCGCGCGCCTTCCAGGTGATGCGCCGCGAGATCGCCGACTTCCGGCCCGATGTGCTGCTGACCGACAGTATCGAGAACATCAACGTCGCCTCCTGGGCGGCGGCCCGCTCGCTCGGTGTGCCGGTGGCGCATACGCTGCGCAGCGCCTTCCTGCTGTGCTGGCGCGGCGTCATGCAGAAGCCCGACGGACGCAACTGCGAAAGCCAGTGCACCGGCTGCTGGCTGACCTCGCTCGGCAAGCGCCATTTCACCCGCTATGTCGACGCGGTCTGCGGCGAGAGCCGGGAGGTGATCGAGCGGCATGTCTCGGCCGGCTATTTCCCCAATGCCTTGAGCGCCCGCATTCCCGGCGCTGTCGACAGGGTTGCCGGGGCCGCGGCACGGCCCTTCCCGGCGGACCGCCCCTTGCGCGTCGGCTTTCTCAGCGTCCACACGCCGTTCAAGGGGCTGCAGGTGCTGGGCGAGGCGGCCTGTGCCGCCACCGGCCGGCCGGTGGACTATGTCATCGCCGGCACGGCGCCGGACGGCAGCGAGGCACCGGCGCTCACCCGCGCCTTTCCCCCCGAGCGGACCCGCTTCCTCGGCTGGAGCGATCCGGCGGCGTTCTTCCCGCAGGTCGACCTGCTGGTGTTCCCCTCGCTCGGCCGCGAGGCCTTCGGCCGTGTCGCCATCGAGGCCTTCGCCCATGGCGTGCCGGTGCTCGGCTCCGACCTCGGCGGCATCGCGGAGACGGTGGCCGACGACCATAACGGCTTCCTGTTCCCGCCCGGCGATGTCGCCGCGCTCGCCGCGCTGATCGACCGGGTCGCCGGCGACGGTGCGCTTTACGAGCGGCTGTCGCGGGGGGCGCTGGCCTCCGCCGAGCCCTATTATCGGCCGCATGTCGCCGCCGCCTATACGAGGTTCCTGGCGAGTGCCATCGACCATGCGGCGGCGCGCCTGGAGCGCGGGCGCGAGCAGGTGGCCTCATGATCGGGCGGATCCGCGCCATTGTCGCCAGCAAGGGAGGTCGCAAGATCTTCTGGGCGCTGGTCAGCCGGGGCAGCAGCACGGTGCTGAGCTTCGCCCTGCTTCTGGTGGCGAGCCGGGTGCTCGATACCGACGAATACGGCCTCTACATCTTCCTGTTCTCGATCGGCTCCTCGCTCGGGCTGATCGCCGTCTTCGGCCAGCAGGTCCTGCTGATGAAGCACTTCCGCGTGGCCGAGCATGTGCGCGGGGAGACCAACCAGCCGATCCTCTTCTACAACGCGCTGTGGCTCGGCGTCGGCTGCGGCGGCCAGGTGCTGGCGGCGCTTGTCGTCTGGATCTTCTCCGACCGGCTCCCCTACCCTTACGACCATCTGCCGGTCGCCCTGCTGTTTGGGGCGATCTTCACCTTGAGCGAATATCTGCAGAGCTATTTCATCGTCCATGCGCGCATCGTGCTGGCCCTGGTGCCGCGCGAGAATCTCTGGCGCCTGGTGTCCAGCCTGACGCTGGTGGGCCTTGCCTGGGCCGGCCTGCTGCATACCGGTGCTGCGGCGATCGAGATCGTCACCGGCCTGCTCGCGCTGATGGTCGGCTACCAGTTCGTCCGCTTCGTCGGCCGGGAGGGGCTGTCGTTCCTGCGCGTCGCCGATGCCCGGGCGCAGGTGCCTTCGCGCGCCTGGCGCCGCGAGACGCTGACCTTCTCGGCCAACGGCTTCTTCTCGGCCGCCGCGGTCTATTTCGAGACGATCTTGATCGGCATCGCCATCGGCCTGGATGTTGCGGCCTTCTATTTCGTCGCCACCCGCATCGCCTCCCTGTTGATCCTGCCGGTGCTGGCGATCGACACGGTCGGCGTGCCGCTGATCTCCGCCCGCTTCCAGGAGCGGGACTATGCCGGCGCGCAGAAGCTCGTGTCCATGCTGTCGGCGGGCAGTTTCGTCCTGGCCTTCATCGGCGGCCTCGCCCTGCTGGTGGTCGGGCCCTTCGTGCTGCACCTGTTCAATCCGGCCTTTGTCGAGCATTTCCCGGTGCTGGTGCTGCTGTCGATCGGGGCGATTGCCCATGCCTTCTTCGGGCCCGGCACCTGGCTGATGATGATCGGCGGCGGCGAGGCCTATCTGCTCAAGGCGCGCAGCCTGGTCTTCGCGGCCTATCTCGGCCTGCTCTTTCTGCTGGCCAGCCAGTTCGGACCGGAAGGCGTCGCCATGGCCGGCGTCATCGAACTGGTGACGCTGCACCTGATCTCGCGCCGCTGGGTGCTGCGCAAGTGGCAGGTCGACAATGCCGCCACCTCGTTCCTGGTCCTGCGCTGGCGCGAGAGGCGGGCGACGGGCGAGGCCGCTCGGCAATTGGAGGCGGGGGACAATGGCCGTCTCTAGGATCATCGCCGGCGGCGTTCTCGCCGCCTTGCTGCTCGGCGCGCTGCCCGTGGGCGCGGCCGAGTGCCTGCGCGGCGCCAATGCGGCCGGCGCCGAGTTCGGCGAGGCGCTGCCCGGCGAGTTCGGCCGTCACTACATCTATCCCTCGGCCGAGACCCTGCGCTACCTGCGCTCGAAGGGAATGAATGTCGTCCGCCTGCCGTTCCGCTGGGAGCGGCTGCAGAAGCAGCAGTTCGCCGAGTTCGATGCGGCCGAGCTGACGCGCCTGCGCGAGACGGTCGCGGCCGCCACCGGGCTCGGCATGACGGTCGTGCTCGATCCGCACAATTTCGCCATGTACTACCAGAAGACCATCGGCAGCGACGATGTGCCGATCGCCGCCTTCGCCGATTTCTGGCGCCGTCTCGCGCCGCTCTTTGCCGGGCGCGACGACGTCATCTATCTGCTCATGAACGAGCCGGCCTTGATCACCGCGCAGCACTGGCTGCCGTCCGCCAATGCCGCCATCGCCGAGATCCGCGCCGCCGGCGCCGACAATTTCATCCTCGTGCCGGGCACCATCTGGACCGGCGCCGTTCACTGGTATGCCGATCAGCCGGGCGGCTCGAATGCGCAGGTGATGCGCGGCGTCATCGACCCGCTCAATCACTACGGCTTCGACATCCACCAGTATCTCGACGACGACTATTCCGGCACCAAGACCGCCTGCAACAAGGTGGACGAGGCGATCGCCGCGCTGGAGCGCGTCACCGCCTGGATGGAGGAGACCGGCAACCGCGCCTTCCTCGGCGAGTTCGGCGGCCATGCCCGCCCCGATTGCTATCGCGGCCTTGCCCGCCTCGTCGGCCTCGTCAACGCGCGCCCCGACATCTGGGCCGGCTGGGCGATCTGGGCCGCCGGCGACTGGTGGGGCGACCATCCGCTTTCGGTGCAGCCGCTCGAGGACGGGCTCGACCGGCCGCAGATGGTGGCGATCGAGCATTTCATCCCGCGCCGGACGGAGCAGGAGCGCACATGCGAGGCGTTGCGCCGCCGATGATGACGAGGGACCCCGCACCGCGTCTGCCGGTCGCCTTTGCCGGCACCTTCGGTCTGCTGGACATGGCCGGCGGCGATGTCGGCGTGGTCGTTTGCGAGCCCTGGGGCTACGAGGCGCTTTGCGCCCGCCGCGCCCTGCGCGTGCTGTCCGACCGGCTGTCGGCGCTGGGCTGTCCGGTGTTGCGCTACGACCAGCCCGGTGCGGGCGATTCGCTCGCCGGCACCGGCGAGATCGAGGGCCTCGCCCCGTTCGAGGCGGCGCTCGCGGCCGCCTGCGAGACGCTGCTGCGGCACACCAAGGCCACCCGCGTCGTGCTGCTCGGCCTCGGGCTCGGCGCGGCCCTGTGCCTGCGTCATGCCGGCGCCCATCCGCAAGGTGTCGCCGGCCTCGTGCTGCTGGCGCCCCCGGTCAAGGGGCGCCTGTGGCTGCGCGAGACCCAGGCCCGCGCTTCGATGATTGGCGAGATCACCGGTTCGCCCCCCGCGCCCGGCCCCGGCGAGGCGCTGCGGATCGCCGGCCTGCCCCTGTCGGAGGCGCTTGCCGGCGAGTTACGCGACCTCGATCTCGGGTCCCTGACGCCGCCGGCCTGTCCGGTGCTGGCGCTGGCGCGCGAGGGACGCTCCGCGGAAATCGCCCTGTGCGAGGCGCTGGCCGGCGCCACCGGCGGCGAGGCCGGCATCATGGCCGGCTATGACGACCTGATGACCGACCCGACCGGGTCGATCGTACCGGAGGCCGATTTCGCGAAGGTTGTCTCCTGGCTGGGGCATCTCCTGCCAGACGACCTTGCGGAGGTTACGGATCTTGTGCCGGATGCGGCGCCGGCCGCTCTCGCCGCTGCGGACTTCCAGGAAACCCTGTGCCTGTTCGGCCCGCGGGAGGCTCTGGTCGGGGTCTGGTGCGAGCCCTCCCGACCCGATCCGCAGGCTCTGCCGGTGATGCTGCTGAATGCCGGCGGCAATCCGCGCGCCGGCTGGGCTCGCGGCGCGGTGGAGGTCGCCCGCGCCCTTGCCATGGCCGGCATCCCCTCCTTCCGCTTCGACCTTGCCGATATCGGCGACAGCCGGTCTCTCCCCGGCGGCCCCGCCATCGTGCATTACGATCCCGCGCTTCCGGCGCAACTGTCCGCCGCCATCGATCTGTGCGCGGCGCGGGGCGGCGGCAGCCGCGTCGTCGTCACCGGCAATTGCGGCGGCGCCTATCTGGCGCTGAACGGCGCGGTGACGGACCCGCGCGTCGCCCAGGTGGTGCCGGTCAATCTCCAGCGCTTCCTGTGGGACCCGCGCGACGATGTCGCCGAGGTGCTGCGCTTCGGTCACAGTTCGGCGAGCGAGTACGGTCGCAAGCTGTTCAACCTGGAGAAATGGAAGCGGGTGCTGGCCGGCAAGTCCCACCCGATCGGCATCCTGCGCAATCTGGCGATCCGGGCCTGGCGCGAGAGCGAGCGGCGTCTTGCGCCGTTCCTGTTCGGGCTGGCGCCGTTCTCGCGGCTCTACCGGCAGGTGCATGCCAATCTGGCGACCCTCGCCCGGCGCCGCGTCGGGATCGTCCTCGTCTATACCGAGGGCGACCGGGGCCTTGCCGAGATGGAGACCTTCTTCGGCGCGGGGTGGAAGCGGCTCGCCGCCTATCCGAACATCGCCGTCGTCCTCATTCCCGATGCCGACCACAACCTCACGCCGGCGGCGGCGCGGCTGGCGCTTTGCGACCAGGTGATCGCGGCGTCGCTGGGACCCCGCGCCGGGGAGGGAGCGGCCGGGAGGGCGGAGGTTCAGCCCGCCGCGTAAGGCACCGGCAGCCCGGCGAGCGGCACGACCTGCCCGCGCGGCCGTGCCTCGGCCGGCGCGCTGGCCCGCCGCCGCAGCTCGACGCGCTTCACCGCGCCGGGAGCGAGGTGAAACCCGTTGTCGAGCGCCAGGAACGCCTCGTCGCGGATCGCGACGCTCTGCGCCACCCTGTCGGTCGACAGGTGCAGGCACCAGCCGCCCTCCGGCGTGGCGACGACCTCGGCGGCAATCTTCGCCCCGCGCGCGGCGCGGCCGCGTCCGAGCGGGAAGTGGAACGCCTCGTCCAGCACCGTGCCGGTCTGCGGATCAAGCGCCCGCACATGCACGCAGTCATGCGACGGCGGGCCGAAGCGGAAGGCGAGTGTCGTGTCGAAGAAGGCGCCGATCAGCCGCGTCGCCGGCAGGCTCAGGCTGCCATGCGCGGGCATCTCCACCACCTCCGCGCCGCTCGCCACCGCCATCTGCCCCTCGCGCAGGCAGGCGATCTCGAGCCGCAGGGGACGCGCGTCGGGCCCATCGTTCTGCAGGTGGATGTCGAGCCCGTTGGTGCCCTCGTCGGTGACGGTCAGGCACAGCGGCGCGAACGCCCGGCGCAAGCCATGCCAGGCGGATTTCGGCGTGCCGTCATGGGCGACGACGCCCCAGCCGGCGCCCGGCATCAGGTCCTGGAAGGTCCACACCAGCGCCCCGCCGCAGCCCGATCCCTCGCGCCGCCATTCCGCGAATGTCGCCTCCATCACCTCGGCGACGGCCGCCCGGCCGTGGTCGAGATAGGCGGCCGGATCGCCGTAGCGCAGCTCGAGCGGCTCGATCCCGTAGAGCTCGCGCAGATAGTGGTCGCGCACGTCCTCGAAATCCCAGCCGACATCCCGGTCGCGCGGCACGCCGCGCTTCCAGTCCGGATGGTGGCAGGGGGCGAGTTCGGAGACCGCGCCGGGCTCCGGCACGTTGGAAAAGGCAAGGCATTCGCCGGCAAAGCGCACATTTGCCCGCCTTGCATCCTCCAGCGGCCGGCGATAGGCGCCGACGCCGTAGTAATGGGCAATGCCCGCATTCGGTGAAAACGGCATGGCCCCGCCGCTCGGCGAGTTCGCCACATAGGGCACGTCGGGCCGCGCGCCTGCCGCCGCACCGGGCAGGATCTCCTCGCTCAAGGCCCCGCGCCAGCGCTCTTCCGGCAGGCCCATCATCGCGCCCTGCTGGTGCATCTCGCTGCCACCGCAGATCACCGCAAGCGAGGGCGAGGCGCTGCTTGCGGCCAAAAGGTCCGCCGTCTCGCGGGCGACTTTCGCCGCGAAGTCGGGATCGCTCGCCGGATAATCGAAATTGGCGAAGGGCAGGTCCTGCCACACGAGAATGCCGAACTCGTCGCACAGCTCGAAGAAGGCCGGGCTTTCCGGCGCCATCGTGCCGCCGATCCGCAGCATGTTCATATGTGCATCGCGCGCCAGCTCCAGCCAGGGGCGATAGGCGTCGCGGGTGCCGGGCAGGGCGCAGATGTCGGCGCTGGTCCACACCGCGCCGCGGCAGAACACCGGCACGCCGTTGACGAGAAGGGCGAAACCGTTGCCGTCCGGTCCCCGGTCGACCTCGATCCGCCGGAAGCCGGTGCGTCCCAGCAACCGGTCGTGGCCGCCGCCGACAAGCCGGACCTCGTGCAGCGCGGGCGTTCCGTGGGTGTGCGGCCACCAGGGGGCGATATCGGGAAGCTCCAGCGTCGCCGCGAGCCTGCCGTCCACCTGTGCGTGCAGCGGCGCCTCCACACCGGCGCAGGCGATGCGCGCGCCGGCCGCAAAGGCCTCGCCGGGCCGCAGCGAAACAGTGAGCTCTCCGGTGCCGTCCGCGCGCAAGGCGGCGCGGACCGAAAGATCGTGCAGCAGGACATCGGACGCGGCAGCCAGCGTCATCGCCCGCCAGGGTCCGACCGCATGCACGCTCGGGCACCAGCCCGGCATGTGGCCGAGCAGGGTGCTGCGCACCATCCTCAGGCCCGGCTCGTCGACGAGCCGCGTCCGCCAGCGCGCGCGGGGTCCTTTTTTTGCGAAATGCGGGGTCAGCGCGCGAAAGCAGAACACCAGTTCCGCCGGGCCTTCGAGATCGAAGGCGACCTCCAGCGGCTGATACATGCTGTCGGAGGCGAGCAGCGGCGCGCCGTCGATCCAGGCTTCGCAGACCGTCGCCAGCCCGTCGCAGCGAAAGACATGTGTCCCGGGCTTGCTCGGAGCGACGCTGCAGCGATACCAGACGTCCTTGTCATGCAGCGGCGTCGGGTTTTCGCGCGAGAACCGTCCCGCTGCCTCCAGCGCCGCCGCCGCCGTTCCCGGCACCTGTGCCGGCACCCAGTCGGCGTCCGGGTCCATCTCGGCGGGCGTTGCCCAGGCACTCTCCGGCGTCACGCAGAGCCGCCAGTCGGCGCCGGCAAGGCGGTTGGCGGCTGCGGGCAGGGTGGCAAGGTCGATCATCTGGCTCCCCCGGGTCCGGCCGGGCCGCGCGGCCGCAGCGTCACGCCGCGCGGGTGCCGGCACGTGCCGCAAGCTTCGCTTCCAGCCCGGTCATCAGCGTATCCCAGGCCGTTGCTGCCGGCGTCAAGGCCTCGCCGAGCCCGGCGAAGCGCTTGCGCGCCAGCGCCCGCGCAAGCTGGAACTGCAGCGTCTTGCAGCATTCGGAGATGGCGCGCGCCGCGCCCGCTTCCCCCGCAAGGCTGCCGTCCGGCGCGAGCCAGTCGAGATGGCTCGCCGCCAGCTCGAAATTGGCGCCGGCCTGGCGCAGCGTGTTGAAGGCGTATTTGTGGAAGGCCTCGAAGGGCCGCTCCGACAGCGCCTCGATCTCGGCGGCAAAGCCGGATGCATAGGCGGCAAAGGGATTGTCCTTGGGCCGCCGCGCCAGATGTCCGGCAAGCAGCCGCCAGGCGATCTCGCGCGGGTTGCCGGCCGGGGCGGTCTCGGGGAATTTCGCGAACTCGGTATAGGGCAGGAACGGCAGCGGCTGGGCCTGGTCGCCGCGCTGGAACACCCCGTCGAAATCCTCGCCCTCCAGCTCGAAGAAGCCGGCATTGTGGAAATAGCGCAGGCGCCTGGCGCCTTCGTCCAGCGCGGTGATCGCCACCGTCGTCTTGCCGTGCTCGATGCGGTAGCTGACGCCCTGCGTGTCGGGCAGAAAATAGCTGTCGACCTCGACGAGGCAGAGCCGGCCGCGGGCGATCTGCGTCGCCACATGCCGCTCGACCGGCTCAAAGACGGCAAGCTCGGTGGCGCGGATGCCGTAGAGCGTCTCCAGGTCCTCCAGCGGCACCTTGAAGAAGGTGAACTGGTCGCCCTCGAAATCCTGCGTCACGGTGAAGCCGAGCATTGCCTCCACCGGCAGGCCGAGCGCGTGCAGCACCTCGATCCACAGGTCGACATAGCAATTGGTCTCCGGCCACATCCTGCCTGCGTCATGCAGGGGATGCGGCCGGTAGCCGTCGGCCCGAAGGGCGGCGAGCCTGTCGAATGCGGGCATGGTCAGCCCCACAGCGCCTTGCGCACGTCGGCCGGCCAGTCGGCCGTGTCCAGCCCGTGCCGGGCGAACAGCGCGAGCGCGATCCGCTCCAGACCGAAGCCGACACAGGCCGTATGCGCGGTCTCGCCGTCATGGGTGGTCAGGCCCCAGGTCGTGCCGAAATGGTCCTGGTGGTAGTTGAAGCTGAGGCAGGCAGTCTTGTTCGCGGACGAGGTGACCGGGATCAGCAGCTCGAATTTCAGCTTCTGCTCGCGCTGGCTGTTGCCCATCATCTTGCCGGCGCGGCCGAAGAACGGATCGTTCGCCGTGTCCAGTTCCACGTCCAGCCCGACGGCGGAGATCAGCGCCTGGGCGCGCTCCATCCAGTCCTCGCGGAACTCCATCACCTGGTCCGGCGTGCCCATGCGCACGAATTCGCGCATGCGGAAGAGCTGCATGCGGGCCGGGTCCTTGGAGGGCTCGTGGCGGAAGCAGTAGGACTGCAGGTCGAACAGCCCGCCGCCCGCCGGCAGCGGCCCGCGCTTGGCGATCACCGGATAGAGCGGGTAGCAGGCCGCCGGGGTCAGCACCACGTCGGTGGCCTTCTGTCCTTGCGTCCAGTCGCCGCCCTCGGCGATGCATTGCAGCAGGTTGGCGTGGTCGAGCTCGCAGCCGCAGAAACTGTGCACCGTGCCGGCCAGTTGCGGAAAGCTCTTCATGTAGCCGGACCCTTCGAAATGGGTGCGGTTCATGCCCGGCGGGAAGCGGATCACCTCGGGCCGCGCATCGGCCGGCGCGTGGACGTCGATCAGCTTTTCGAAGCGCGCGATCACGTCCTCGAAGGCGCCGCTTCGGCCATAGAGGCCGTCGATGCCGGTGTCGATCAGCAGGCCGGCGGCGAGCAGCCGGTCGAGCAGCGAGCTCTGCATGTCCATACTGTCCTCCTCTCAGCCGAAAAGGCTGGTGTCCTGCTTGTGCACGAGCAGCATGGTCGACGTGTTGCCGAGGATGCGGTCGTTGGAGATCATCAACTGGGCCGAATGCGCGTCGCGCAGGTGCCGGCCGAGGCTGTAGGGCGTGCCGTTCTTGTAGCCGAGGATGCCGCAGATCAGCATGCAGTGGTTGATGATCGCCAGGATCGTCTGCGAACTGGCGATCTTCAGGTTGTTGATCGCCACGGCGAAGCTCATCGCCGACAGCTTGTCCTCGTCCTGGCGGGCTTCCTCGTATTTCTCGACGGCGGCGACGATGCTGGCCTTCACCCCCTGCAGCAGGGTCGAGGCCTCGGCCAGCCGCAGCGCGCCGGGCGGCGCCTGGTCGGGTGTGCGGCGCGCGGCCGCGCGCACGAAGGCCTGGGCCCGGGCGAAGGCGTCGGCGGCGATGCCGTACCACACCGCGCTCCACAGGATATGCGCATGGGCGAGCATCGACTGCGCGGCGATCTCGGCGAAGGGCCGGGGCAGGATCTGCCTGGCCGGCGCCTCGCCCTTGAACAGGAAGCCGTCGGAGCAGGTGCCGCGCATGCCGAGCGTGTCCCACACATGGGTCTGCTCGAGCGTGTACTGGTCCTTCAGGAAGACGGTCATCACCTGGTCGCTGGAGGCGGCCTGGGGATGTGCCCGCGAGGTGATCAGGATGGCGTCGGCGTCGAGGCCGTAGGAGATGACGGTGGCGTCCTTCTGCAGCCGGCAGGTGTCGCCCTCGACCTCAATCGCGCAGATCGAATTGCGCAGGTTGCCGCCGATGCCGCCTTCGGTGGTGGCCGAGCCCAGTAGCAGTTGTTCGCTTGCCACCCGGGCCATGAAGCCGCGGTGCCAGTCGTCGCCCTCGCTGTGGCTGACCAGGCTCGACGCCTTGATGTGATGCATGGCGAAGATCATCGCGGCCGAGGCGCAGGCCTGGCCGAGGATCGCACAGAGTTCGGCGATCTGCGCCACCGTGGCGCCCTCGCCGCCGAGATCCGCCGGGATCTGGCAGCCGAGCAGCCGTTCATTGCGCATCGCCTCGACCGCTTCGCGCGGGAACCGCGCCTCGCCGTCGACCGCTTCCGCATGGGCGGCGGCGATGGTTGCGACCCGGCGCATGCGCTCGCAGAGCGTCGTCGCCAGAGCGGAGCCGAGCGCGTTCATCACGCCACCCGCTCTCGCGGGGCGAGTTCGGCGACCGCCGAAGAGATCGCGCCGATGCTGGCGAAGGTCTTGCGGTTGAGCATCGTCTCCGGGAATTCGATGTCGAATCGCTCCTCCAGCGCCAGCATCAACTGGACGGAGGCGAAGGAAGACAGGCCGGCGGCGTAGAGATCGGCGTCGTCGGCAAGGGTGGCGACATCCACCGGAAGCTTGCCGTGGCTGGCGATGATCTCGCGCACATCCTCGATGATTGACATTGTCACGCTCCTGTAAATGCGACACCAGCGTAAATTCTTGTGTCCTTGTGGTTCGGTTATGTCCGAAATGTGCTTCAGCGAGTGACGCAAAGGAATGCAGATGTCGGAGCCGAACCGTTTGACGATCTCGTTGCCTGCGGTATCGCATGTCCGGATTGAAAATATCTAAAGATGATTGCAGACAAAAGCTGGAGATCTATTAAGGTTAATCCTGAGCTGTGCAAGGCATCCTGCGCGGCTGCGACGCTTTGACCAGCCGGCGCGCCGCGTTCCGGCGATCCCGTGGGAGCTTGCTCCTTCTCCCCGCCCCTCGTCGTCCCGTCCGTCCGGACGCCGCCGGGGCTTTTCGTTGACCGGCCGGTCGATCAATTAGTATATGCCGGCAAGAGGCGTTGACGCCTGCCTGAGGGGCGGGGAAAAAGGCGCCGGCAATAACGGCCCGGCCGGGCCAGGGAGGTCTTTGATGCGCAATGCCTATATCGTCGACTATGTCCGCACACCGATCGGCCGTTTCGGCGGCGTCCTGTCCCAGGTGCGGGCCGACGATCTCGGGGCGGTGCCGATCCGCGCGCTGATGGCGCGCAATGCCGGCGTCGACTGGGCGCGCGTCGACGATGTCATCTATGGTTGCGCCAACCAGGCCGGCGAGGACAACCGTAATGTCGCGCGCATGGCCGCGCTTCTTGCCGGCCTGCCGGTCGAGGTGCCCGGCACCACGGTCAACCGCCTGTGCGGCTCGGGCATGGACGCGGTGATCATGGCCGCGCGCGCCATTCGCACCGGCGAGGCGGAACTGATGATCGCCGGCGGCGTCGAGAGCATGTCGCGCGCGCCCTTCGTGCTGCCCAAGGCCGACAGCGCCTTCTCCCGCCACGCCGAAATCCATGACACCACCATCGGCTGGCGCTTCGTCAATCCCCTGATGAAGGCGCAATACGGCATCGATTCCATGCCGGAGACGGCGGAAAACGTTGCCGAGGAGTTCAATGTCTCCCGCACCGACCAGGATGCCTTCGCCGCCCGCTCGCAGGACCGTGCCGTCGCGGCCCAGGAGAACGGCCGTCTCGCCCGCGAGATCGTCCCGGTGACCATTCCGCAGCGCAAGGGCGATCCGGTGGTGGTCGAGCGCGACGAGCACCCGCGCGCCGGCACCACGGCGGAGAAGCTCGCCAAGCTGCCGACCCCGTTCCGCCAGGGCGGTTCGGTGACGGCGGGCAATGCCTCCGGCGTCAATGACGGCGCCGCCGCGCTGCTCATCGCCTCGGAAGATGCCGTGCAGGCCTATGGCCTGACGCCGATTGCCCGCATCATTGGCGGTGCCACGGCCGGCGTGCCGCCGCGCGTCATGGGCATCGGCCCGGTGCCGGCGAGCCGCAAGCTGATGGCGCGGCTCGGCCTGTCGATCGGCGATTTCGACGTCGTCGAGCTGAACGAGGCCTTCGCCGCCCAGGGGCTGGCGGTGATGCGCGAGCTCGGACTCGCGGACGATGCCGACCACGTCAACCCGAATGGCGGGGCCATCGCGCTTGGCCATCCGCTCGGCATGTCGGGCGCGCGCATCGTCGGCACGGCGGCGCTGGAACTGGCGCAGCGCGGCGCCGTCCGCGCCCTCGCCACCATGTGCATCGGCGTCGGCCAGGGCATTGCCTGCGCCATCGAGCGGGCCTGACGGGCCCCTTGCGACCCCTCTGGTGAGGTCCGGGGCGACGAACTGTCGCGCCCGGACCGGGAGAAAGTAGGAGAAAGGAAAGGGCTCGCCCTACACGATTTCTTGAGCCTTGGCCGCTACGATCCGTATCGTGAAGCTGTCCGGGGCAGGGCACGCTTCGCGTGTCCGAACCTGAGGCAGGGTCGGCGGTGTGTTCGCCGCCGCCGGAACAGGAGGTCGAGAACGTGGATGCTGAAAGGGAGGACGCGCGCCGCAGCAGCCGGGTGCGAACTCTCAAGCAGGGCCGGCTCGTGCTGGAGGGCAAGGGCGGGTTCGGCATCGACTGCCGGATCGTCAACCTGTCTCCCTTTGGGGCCCGTCTCAAGCTGGAGACGCCGCTGACCCGCAGCGAGGCGATCGAGCTGATCTTCCTGCCCGAGAATGTCCGCACCAAGGTGCGGATCATCTGGCAGGACGGCAACCAGATGGGCGTCGAATTTGCCGAGCCCCTCACCTGGTTGAAGAACCTCACCTGAGCCGACGCGGTCGGCAACCGCTGTCAGGCGCGCGGCAGCGCCGCCAGATCGCGGTGGCCGACATGGGCTGCGAGTTCCCCGCGGCCGATCTGCGCGTGGCGCAGGGCGAGCCAGCCGGCCAGCGCCGCGTCCGCCGCGCCACTGTCCCGCGCCGCCTCGGCCCAGCCCCCCACCAGCATCCTCAGGAAATCTGTTTCGCCGGGCAGCGCCTGCCAGTCGGCAGCGCCCTCGTGCGTGAGATATTCCTGCGCGCGGAAAGCGGTGGCGGCATGGTCATGCGCGAGCGGCCCCAGCGCCGGGCCGAAGCCCTTGTCGCGGCCCTGATGGGTCCGCATCGCCGCATGCACCGTCTCGTCGAAGGGATGCTCTGGTGCCAGCGACTGCCGCCCGTCATAGGTCAGCATGGCGAGGAAGGGCAGGGCGCGGCGGGCCAGCGTCCGCGCCAGCCGGTCGATCCAGCCGGCCGAGACGAGGTCGAGAAAGGCCGATGTGGTCACCGCGTCGATGCCGGACAGCAGTTCCGCGGAGAGGCCCGGCGCCAGGTCGGCGGCGACCACCTCGGCCGCCAGCCCGTCCCGCTCGGCCATCTCGCGGGCCAGTGCCAGCAGCGCCGGATCGTGTTCGGCGAGCCGCCAGCTTGTGGCAAAGCGCAGATGCGGATGCAGCGCCCGCATCGTCGCGCCGGTCCCTGCGCCCAGGTCGAGGATGACCAGCGGCGCGTCGCCCCTGGCCCTGGCGCGTCTCTCCAGATGATCGAGAAAGGCCTTGCGCACGGCCGTGTTGCGGGCGCGCAGGTCCGCCGGCTCGCGCGCCGATAGCCACGCGCCGGAAAAGCCGCTCATCGCCCGATCTCCGCGATCAGCGCGGCGAGCCGCCTTGCCTGCTCCGGCCAGCCCGGCAGGCCCTGCGCATGGGCGCGCGCCGCCTGCGCCAGGCTCTGGCGCAGCGCCGCGTCTTCGGCGAGCCGCCGGATCGCCGCGCCGACAGAAGCCGCATCGCCCGCCTCGCACAGGATGCCCGCCGCCGGCGGAACGGTGTCACGCACCGCGCCCGCGCCGGTCGCGATGACGGGAAGGCCGTGCGCCATCGCCTCGACAAAGGCCATGCCATAGCCCTCGTAGAGCGTGGTCAGCACGAACAGGTCCGCCTGGGCATAGAGCGCGTCGAGCGCCGCGCGGCCGAGCGCGCCATGCAGCCGCACCCGCCGCGACAGGCCAAGCCGTTCGATCGTCGCGCGCACGCTTGCCGCATGGGCGAGATCGAACTCGCCGCTGCCGGCGATGTCCAGCGTCACCGCCGGGTCGTCGATCTGCGCCAGCGCGGCGAGCAGCGTCGGGTGGTCCTTGCGCGGCACCAGCGAGCCGACCGACAGCAGGCGGAACGGCTCGCCCGGCCGCCGGACCCGCGCTACCGGCGGCGCGGGCAGCACAAGGCCCGGCTCCAGCGCGCTCACCTTGGCGCTTGGCACGCCGAAGCCGGTAATAATCGCCTCCGCGGTCGCCGGGCTCGTTGTCACCACATGGCGGGCCAGCGCCAGCGCGCGCCGTTCGCTCGCCGCAAGCTCCGCCGCCCGCGCCGGCGGCAGGCCGCTCTCATGCGCCAGCGGATGGTGCACCAGGGCGATCAGCCGCAGCCGCTGCGCCTGCGGGGCGGCAATGGCGTCCATCACCCCGAAGGCCAGCCCGTCGATCATCACCGCTTCGCCGTCGGCGAGCCCGGCGAGCAGCGCCGCACCCGCCTCCAGCGTCGCCGGGGAGGGCGCCGGATAGCCCTCGCCCAGCGTCAGCGCGGTGACCTGCGTGCCCGTCGCCGCCAGCGCCGCCAGCAGCTCGCGGTCATAGACATAGCCGCCGGTCGGCGTCTCCAGCCGGCCGGGATAGAGGAAGGTAAGGCGCCCCGCCGGCATCACAGAGTGCCTTCGTACCAGGCCCGCGCCGCGTGGGATTCGTGCAGCGTCACCCGGATCGAGGACAGCTCGCCGGCGGGCCGGCCGAGCCGGTTCTCCCGCGCCGCCCGCGCCAGCGCCTCGAAGATATGCCGGCTCAGGACTTCCGTCGTGGTGTTCCGGCCCGCGAACTCCGGCACCTCGTCGAGGTTGCGATAGTTCAGCGGCGCCAGCGTCTCCTTCAGCACCTCATGGGCGCGGCCGATGTCGATGACGATGCCGTTCGCGTCGAGCTCCGGCGAGAAGAACGCGGCATCGATGACGAAGGTCGCCCCGTGCAGCCGCTGCGCGGGGCCGAAGACCTCGCCCTTGAACGAATGGGCGATCATGATGTGGTCGCGGACTTCGACGGCATGCATCTGTCGGGGTCTCCTGCTGAAAGGTGCGGCCGGTCCGGCCGGGGGAGGGCGAGCGTGTCGGGCCGGATCTTGCGGAAGAATGCGCCCTCTTCAGGGCGTTGCCGGCGGCTCCTCGCCGTCGTCATGGCGGATCGGCTGCGCCAGCACCGGCACCCGGCCGGCGAAGATGTCGGCCAGCCGGGTTGGCGTCTGCCCCAGGGGGATCGGCGGCGCGATCAGCACGTCGAGCGCCGGGTCGCGCAGCAGCGCCAGCGCCGTCTCCAGGCGGCGGCGATAGGTCCAGCGCGCCAGCCGGTCGGGCGGCAGGCTGCCGACCTGGCTGGAGCGCAGCGTCAGCCGCCGGCTGTGGAAGCCGCCGCCCAGATGCGCCGTGACCGGGGCCGTGCCGTACCAGCTCATCTCCACCACCCTTGCTTCCGCTCCGGCCAGCGCCAGCGCCGTGTCGAGGCCGGACGGGTGGCCGGAGGTGTGGAAGACGAGGTCCTGCTCGCGCGGCGCTTCGCCGGGCCGGGCGAAGGCGGCGCCGAGCGCCCGCGCCGGGCGCTCCTTCGCCGGATCGATGTCGACCACCGTCACCTGCGTCCCCGGCAGCCGGGCGGCGAGAGAGGCGACCAGCAGTCCGACGACCCCGCCGCCGACGACGGCGATGCGGTCTCCGGGCGCCGCGCCCCCGTCCCACAGTCCGTTGAGCGCGGTCTCCATATTGGCGGCAAGGATCGCGCGCAGCGGCGGCACGTTTGCGGGCACCGGCACCGCCGCCGTCCCGGCGACGACGAAGCGGTCCTGATGCGGATGCAGCACGAACACGGTCTCGCCGGCCCGCGCCGGGTCGCCGCCGGCGATCTCGCCGACACAGGCATAGCCATATTTGACCGGGAAGGGGAACTCGCCTGCCTGGAACGGCGCGCGCATGCGCTGCCATTCGCTTTCGGGCACCGCGCCGGTGAAGACCAGCCGCTCGGTCCCCAGGCTGACGCCGCTCCACAGGCTGCGCACGACGACCTCGCCCGCCTGCGGCCGGCGCAGCGCTTCCTGGCGCAGTTCCAGCCGCCCCGGACCCGTGGTCCAGAGCGCCCGCGCGGAATACGGGTCCTTGCCGGGAGTGCTGCGCTGCGTCACAAATCCTCCTTAGTCCGGCGCAACGTATAGCGCAACGGACGGGGCGGGGCATCCGCCATCGCCGGCATCGCACAACAGGGTTGCGTATCATGCGTCAGACCGGGTCGCCGACCTGCCCTGCGCCGGAGACCTCCGGCGACGCGGCGCTTGCGCCGGGTCCCGATGCCGCACGGCTGGCGCGCCGGCGCGCGGTCTTCGCCGCCCTGGTGCTTGCCACCATCGCCGGATTGACCGCCCTGCTCGGCCTTGCCTTTGCCGGCGACGGTACGATCACCTGGGGCGAGTGGCTGATGATCGGCTGCTTCCTGCTGACCCTGCCCTGGACGGCGGTCGGCTTCTGGAACGCGGTGATCGGCCTTGCCGTCCTGCGGCTGTCGCGCGATCCGCTCGCCGCCGTCTCGACCCTGCGTGCGGGCGATGCCGCCGGCGACAGCCCCGCCTCCACCGCGATCCTCTCCTGCATCCGCAACGAGGATGTCGACGCCGTCGCCGCCTCGCTCGATGCGATGGCCGCCGATCTGGTGCGCTCCGGCCGCGCCGCCGGCTTTGCCCTCTACGTGCTCAGCGACACCGATGACGGGGAGATCGCCGCCCGCGAGGAGCGCGCCTTTGCCGCGCTCGCGGCGCGCTGGGCGGGCCGTCTGCCGGTTCTCTACCGCCGCCGGGCGGAAAATCCCGGCTTCAAGGCCGGCAACATCCGTGATTTTCTCGAGCGCTGGGGCGCCGCGCATGACTATGCCATCGTGCTCGATGCCGACAGTTTCCTGTCGGCGCGGACGATGCTCGACCTCACCGCGCGGATGGACGCCAACCCGCGCGTCGGCATCCTGCAGACCCTCGTCGTCGGCCTGCCGGCGACGAGCGCCTTTGCCCGCATCTTCCAGTTCGGCATGCGCCTCGGCATGCGCTCCTACACGCTCGGCAGCGCCTGGTGGCAGGGCGATTGCGGTCCCTATTGGGGTCACAACGCCATCCTGCGCCTTGCCCCCTTCGCTGAGCATTGCCATCTGCCGCGGCTGCCGGGCAAGGGTCCGCTGTCCGGCTGGGTGCTGAGCCACGACCAGGTCGAGGCGGTGCTGATGCGCCGCGCCGGCTACGAGGTCCGCGTGCTGCCGCTCGAGGGCGAGAGCTTCGAGGAGAACCCGCCCAACCTGCTGGAGTTCATCCGCCGCGAGCTGCGCTGGTGCCAGGGCAACCTGCAATATCTGAAGCTGCTCGGCCTGCCGGATCTCAAGCCGGTCAGCCGGGTGCAACTGGTGCTGGCGATCCTGATGTTCGTCTCCGCCCCGGCCTGGCTCGCCTTCATGGCGACCGGCGCGGCGCTGGTTGCCTTCGGTGGCGGCGAGCTGATCCGCGTCGACCTGACGGCGGGCTTCGCGCTGTTCGTCATCGTCCTGACGATGATCTTCGCGCCGAAGATCGCGACCTGTCTCGACATCCTGGCCGACCGCCGGCAGCGCGCCGCCTTCGGCGGCGGCCTGCGCGTTGCGGCAAGCTGGCTGACCGAGCTGGTCTTCTCCATGCTGATGGCGCCGATCATCGCCGTCGCCGTCACCCTGTTCATCGCCGGCCTGCCCTTCGGCAGGGCGGTCGGCTGGGGCGCGCAGATCCGCGACACCCGCACCCTGCCGCTCGGCCTGTGCGCGGCCAAGCTCTGGCCGCAGACCCTGTTCGGCCTCGCCGGCGTCGGCTTCGCCCTCGCGCTCACGCCGGGTCTCGTCTGGCCGCTGCTGCCGGTCGTCCTCGGCCCGGCGCTGGCCATCCCGCTGGCGCGCCTGACCTCGGGCAAGGCCGCCGGCCGGCTGGCGCTCGCCTCGCGCCTGTGGCGCCTGCCGGAGGAGATCGCCCCGCCGCCGCCCTGCCTGCTGCCGCTGCGCCTTCCCGCCCATGCCCTGCTCGGCGTCGCCTTTGCCGGGTCGGAGGCCGCATCCGGCGCCGGCCTCCCGGTGGATCTGGTTCGCGCCGAGGGCTGAGGCGCGGCGCGGCGGCTAAAGGATCGCCCAGCGGATCAGGCTCGCCACCGCGAACAGCGTCGCGACACCGGCCAGCCACAGGCCGGCGAACCAGGCGAGCCGCAGATGGAGCGGCCGCTCCGGCCCGTCTCGCCTCATCAGTGATAGCCCTCGCCGGGCCGCACCTTGCCGCGAAACACCCAATAGGCATAGGCGGTATAGGCGAGGATCATCGGGATCAGCACCGCCGCCCCGACCAGCAGGAATTTCAGCGAACTGTCCGGCGCCGCGGCCTCCCACAGGGTGATCGAGGTCGGCACCACATAGGGGAACAGGCTCACGCCGAGCCCGATGAAGGTGACGAGGAACAGGCCGAGGCTCGCCAGGAACGGCACCACGTCGCGGCCCGAGCGCAGGCTGGCGAACAGCAGCGCGGCGAGCGCCAGCACCATCAGCGGTACCGGCGCGGTGTAGAGGATCTGCGGAAACTCGAACCAGCGCGCGGCGAATTGCGGATGCAGCGAGGGGGTCCACAGGCTGACGATGCCGATCATCACCAGCAGCAGGCTGCCGGTGACCAGCGCCTTGCCGCGGAAATGTTCCTGCATCGGCCCCTCGCATTTCCATACCAGCCAGGTGGCGCCGAGCAGCGCATAGCCGGTCGCGACGGCAATGCCGGTGAAGATCGAGAACGGCGTCAGCCAGTCCAGCCAGCCGCCGGCATAGACCCGGCCCTCGACCTCGATCCCCTGGATGATGGCGCCGAGCGCGATGCCCTGCGCCAGCGCCGCGGTCAGCGATCCGAGGAAGAAGGCGATGTCCCAGATCCATTGCCGCTCGGGGCGCGCCTTGAAGCGGAATTCGAAGACGACGCCGCGGAACACCAGCCCGATCAGCATCGCCATGATCGGGGCATAGAGCGCCGGCATCAGCACCGCATAGGCGAGCGGGAACACCGCGTAGAGCCCGCCGCCGCCCAGCACCAGCCAGGTCTCGTTGCCGTCCCACACCGGCGCGACCGAGTTCATCATGACGTCGCGCTCGGTCTTGGAACGGGCGAGCGGGAACAGGATCCCGAGGCCGAGGTCGAAGCCGTCGAGCACCACATAGAGAAACACCGCGGTGGCGATCAGCAGCGCCCAGATCAGGGCGAGATCGAAGATCATGGCTTACCTCCGCCGGTTCGGGTTGACGTCGGCGACATAGGCGGGGGCGGGGGGGACGCCGGCGGCGCGGGTCGGCTCGCCCGCCTCCGGCCCCTCGGCGTCGCCGCCCGGTGTCTTGGCCATCGACCGCAGCAGGTAGCCGGTGCCGATGCCGAAGACGATGAAATAGACGACGATGAAGACCGCCAGCGAGGTCGCCACCGCCGGTGCGTCGACCGGCGAGATGCTGTCGCTCGTGCGCAGCAGCCCATGGACCGTATAGGGCTGGCGGCCGACCTCGGTGGTGATCCAGCCGGCCAGCACGGCGATGAAGCCGGTCGGCCCCATCGCCACCACCGCCCGGTGGAAGGCCGGCGTGTCGGCGAGCCGCCCGCGCCGGCGCAGATAGAGGCTCCACAATCCGATCGCCAGCATCAGGAAGCCGATGCCGACCATGATGCGGAAGGAGAAGAACACGATCGTCGCGTTCGGCCAGTCCTCGCGCGGGAAGTCCTTCAGCCCCGGCACCCGGCCGTCCAGCGAATGGGTGAGGATCAGGCTGCCGAGCTTCGGCACCTCGATCTTGTAGCGGGTTTCCGCCGCCGCCATGTCGGGAATGCCGAACAGGATCAGCGGCGCGCCGGTCTCGCCCTCGAAATGGCCTTCCATCGCGGCGATCTTCGCCGGCTGGTGCTCCAGCGTGTTGAGCCCGTGCATGTCACCGGCGACGATCTGCACCGGCGTCACCAGCACCGCCATCCACATCGCCATCGACAGCATCACCTTCGCGCCCTCGTTGGCGCGGTCCTTGAGCAGGTGCCAGGCGCCGACCGCGCCGACCACGAAGGCGGTTGTCAGATAGGCCGCCAGCATCATGTGGACGAAGCGATAGGGGAAGGAGGGGTTGAAGACGATCTCGAACCAGTTTTCGGGCACGAACTGGCCGGCCTCGTTGATCGCATAGCCGGCCGGCGTGTGCATCCAACTGTTGACCGACAGGATCCAGAAACCCGACAGGGCGGTGCCGAAGGCGACCATCGCGGTGGCGAGGACATGCAGCCTCGGTCCCACCCGGTTGAGCCCGAACAGCATGATGCCGAGGAAGCCGGCCTCCAGGAAGAAGGCGGACAGCACCTCATAGCCCATCAGCGGGCCGAGCACCGGGCCGGTCTTGTCGGAGAACACCGACCAGTTGGTGCCGAACTGGTAGGTCATGACGATGCCGGAGACGACGCCCATGCCGAAGGCGACGGCGAAGATCTTCAGCCAGTATTTGAACAGGGTCAGGTAGACCGCGCGGCGGGTCGCCAGCCACAGCCCTTCCAGCACCAGCAGATAGCTCGCAAGGCCGATGGTGAAGGACGGGAAGATGATGTGAAACGAGACGGTGAAGGCGAACTGGAAACGCGCCAGGTCGACTGCGGAAAATTCCATCTGTCGGCTCCTTCGCGGCTCTTGCCGGGTCGCCGCGGCCCCCGCTCTGCCCCGGCGAAAACAGTGGTCTGGATCACGCTGTGCCCGAGAAACTTGCGACGTCGTCGGCACTTGACCATGCGACCGATTGAAGCCCGAGCCGTGCGCCAAGGCAACCCCCGGCGGGCGGGCAGGCCGGGCGCCCGGTCCCGCCTCCGGGTTCCCCCGCCATTCTCCCGCCGCGCCCTCTGCTTTGCCGGCAGAGGAAAACAGGCGGGCCGGCCGGTGCCTTGCGGGGTTTTGACTCTGGCGCGAATCGGCGCAAGACTTCGTTAACCATTTCGGCGGCGGCAGGTCCGGCCTGCCGCGGAATTGTTGGGGAACGTCA
Source organism: Stappia sp. TSB10GB4 (assembly GCF_900185745.1). Classification (NCBI taxonomy): domain Bacteria; kingdom Pseudomonadati; phylum Pseudomonadota; class Alphaproteobacteria; order Hyphomicrobiales; family Stappiaceae; genus Stappia; species Stappia sp. TSB10GB4. Next base: position 111,475 of record NZ_FYAV01000031.1, read on the forward strand.
TGTCCGCATTTGTTCAGTCACTGCCGACCCTGAACGACAGCCTGCGTTTTGCCGAGCAGCATGTCGGGGATATCCTCTACACGCCGAGGTCGCCGGACGGCGCCGCCTATCGCTTCATCGTCCGTGGCAGCGGCCGTTTCGGCAACGGCGCCCGCAGCAGCCACCCCTGCGAGGTGCTGGCCGCCACCCGCCGCGAGGCGGAGCTGCGCCGCTTGCATGCGGTCGCCACCAGCATCGCGCAATATCTGGAAGAGCGGATCGCCGCCGAAAGCCCGCTCGCCGCCGAGTGAGGACCGTCCCTCAGGCCCAGGTCCGCTCCAGCACCGACAGCCAGTTCTTCCAGGCGATCTTCTCGATCAGTTCCTCGCCGTAGCCGGCCTCGCGGAAGGCCTGCAGCAGCGCCGGTAGGCCGGCGACGTCGCCGATGGCGCGCGGCACCATGCAGCCGTCGAAATCCGAGCCGAGCGCCACCCCGTCCCCGCCGAGCCGCGAGATCAGGTGGTCCATGTGCCGCACCATCACCGAAAGCGGCGTGTCGGAGACATTGGCCCCGTCCGGCCGCAGGAAGGCGACGTGGAAGTTGAGCCCGACGACGCCGCCGCTCTCGGCGATGGCGTCGAGCTGCCGGTCGGTCAGGTTGCGCGCCGAGGGGCAGACCGCATGGGCGTTGGAATGGGTGGCGACCAGCGGCCGGTCGGTGAGCGCGGCGACGTCCCAGAAGCCTTTCTCGGTGATGTGCGACAGGTCGACCATGATCTTCAGCCGGTTGCAGGCGCGCACCAGCTCCTTGCCCGCCGCCGTCAGCCCCGGTCCGGTGTCGGGGGAGGAGGGGCAGGTCATCGGCACCCCGTCGCCGAAGATGTTCGGCCGGCTCCACACCGGCCCGAGCGAGCGCAGGCCGGCGGCGTGCAGCACCTCCAGCGCGGTCAGCTCGGCATCGATCGCCTCGGCGCCTTCCACATGCAGCACCATGGCGAGCTTTTTGGCCGCCATCGCCGCGCGGATCTCGGCCGCATCCCGGCAGATCGCCACCTCGCCGGCGCTCTCGCGCTCCAGCCGCAGCGCGCGGGCCAGCAGCCGCAGCGTGAAGGCCAGCGCCTCCGGCTGGGCGACTTCGGCGAAATTCGCCGGATCGTCCGGGTCGTAGCGCAGCTTCAGCGCCTCGCCGAGCTGCGAGGGCACATACATGGCGAACAACCCGCCGGCGAATCGGCCCTTTCGGGCGCGCGGCAGGTCGATATGGTCGCGCGCGGCGCGCTCGAAGAAGGAGCGCTCGCGGGCCGTGCCGGCGCCGAGCTCCAGCTTGAGCAGCGTGTCGTTATGGCCGTCGAAGACGGGGATCTGGCTCATGCGGATACGGGTCCTGGGAGAGGGCGTGCGGGCGGGTGGGCGGGCGCGAGTGTCGCCGCCCCGCCGCCGCAACGCAAGAGGGGGGGCGTCAGGCGGCGCGCCGCTCCGGGAACAGGCTCGCGAGCCCTTGCGCGCTGGCCGCGCAGATGCCGCGTTCGGTGATCAGGCTGGTGACCAGCCGCGCCGGCGTCACGTCGAAGGCCGGGTTGGCCGCCTCCGTCGTCGGCGGGGTGATGGCGATGGTCTCGACCCGCCCGTCCTGCGTCAGGCCGCTCAGATGCGTCACCTCGCGGCCCGAGCGTTCCTCGATCGGGATCTCGCGCAAGCCGTCGCGGACGCTCCAGTCGATGGTCGAGGAGGGCAGGGCGACATGGAACGGCACGCCGTTGTCATGGGCGGCCAGCGCCTTGAGATAGGTGCCGATCTTGTTGCAGACATCGCCCGTCGCCGTGGTCCGGTCGGTGCCGACGATCACCATGTCGACCAGCCCGTGCTGCATCAGATGGCCGCCGGCATTGTCGACCACCAGCCGGTGCGGCACCCCGTGCCGGCCGAGCTCCCAGGCGGTCAGCCCGGCGCCCTGGTTGCGCGGTCGCGTCTCGTCGACCCACACATGCACCGGGATGCCGGCATCGTGCGCCTGGTAGATCGGCGAGGTCGCCGTGCCCCAGTCGACGGTGGCCAGCCACCCGGCATTGCAATGGGTCAGGATGTTGACCGGTTCGCCCCCACCCTTGCGCGCGGCGATCTCGCGGATCAGCGCCAGCCCGTGCCGGCCGATCGCGTGGTTGACCGCGACATCCTCCTCGCAGATCTCGCCTGCCTTCGCCCAGGCCGCGGCCGCGCGCTGGTCTTCGGCCAGCGGGGCGACATGTGCGGTCACCGCGTCGAGCGCCCAGCGCAGGTTGATCGCCGTCGGCCGGGTCGCGGCCAGCAGGGCGGCGGCCTGCGAAAGGCCCGCATCGGAAGGATCGCGCGCCAGCGCCATGGCGAGGCCATAGGCGGCGGTGGCGCCGATCAGCGGCGCGCCGCGCACCCACATGTCGCGGATCGCCGTCGCAGCGGCGTCCAGCGTCGCCAGTTCCGTGGTGACGAAACCATGCGGCAGCCGCGTCTGGTCGATGATGTGCACCGACCGGCCATGCTCTGCCGGCCAGATGGAGCGGTGGGCAACGCCGTCGATCTTCATGACATCTCCGTACCGATGGGGCCGATCCCTGTCGGGGAGGTAAAGCATGTTTTCGCCGTGTCCACCACCTGCGGGCGAAAAGGCGGCCCAAAAGCGCATGCGACAAGGGCGGGGTCCTCGCGAACCCCGCCCTTCTAATCCTTCGCAGCCGAGGCCTCAGGCGGTTTCGGTCAGCACCGCCTCGAAGCCCTCGAACTCCGGTGGCCCGAGATAGAGCGGCTTGTTGTCGCCCGCGCCCTTGTGCGCGTCGCGGAACGCCTGGCTCTTGGTCCAGGCGAGGAAGGCGTCCTTGTCCCGCCAGATCGTGTGCGAGGCATAGAGCGTGTGGTCCTCGCGGTCCGGACCCTTCAGCAGGTGGAACTCGACGAAGCCGTCCATCTCCGCAAGGCGCCGCTCGCGGTTGCGCCACACTTCCTCGAAGGCGTCCTCGTTGCCGGACTTCACGCGGAAGCGGTTCATCGCAATATACATCAGACAGTGTCTCCCTCTTCTGATCCTGGCCCCTGCGGGGCAAGGTGGACCGCCGACCGCTCGCCGACAAGGTCCTGCAGGGCCTTGCGGAACGCGGTCTGGCCGGTGCTGCGCAGCGGCACGAACGGCTTGTTGAGCTTCTGGCAGATCTTCTTGGCCCGCAGGCAGGCGTCGTGGCTGACGCAATTCACCGGGCAGAAGACGCAATCGACCGACGGCAGCAGGTGGTCGAGCCGCTGCGGCGCGTCCTCGACGCCGCCGTCATGGTGGACGAAGGTGGTGTTGAACGCCTCGGCGATGCCGCGCAGCCGGTCGCGGTGGCCATGCATGCCGCCGACATAGAGGATTGCCTTCGGCCGTGCCGCCTCGCCCGCCGGCACCGGCGCGTTGTGCGCCATCGCCGCCCCGGCCGCCACCCTGGCCGCCCCATTGGCCGTCATGCCTGTCGGCTGCGCCGCCCGGCGCCGCGTCCAGACCCCGCTCTCGCGCGTGGCAGCACGAAGGTAACGTCCGGCAGGTCGAGCCTTTCCACGATATGCGACTGCATTTCCTCGGGCGACTGGCCGCGGCCGTGAACCAGAACGCAAAGCCCCTTGGCTCGGCCGCGGGCCCGCAGGTGGAGAGCCTCTGCCCTCATCAGGTGAACTCGGCCGCTTCCAGGCCCTGACGCAATTCGTCCTCTCGGTCCTTGAACCAGGGCGGGAAGACCAGCGTCTTGCCGATCTGCCCGGGAGGTTCGTCACGCGCCCAGCCCTCCGGAGTCGTCCAGGCAAGCTCGAAGAGTGCGCCGCCTGGCGAACGGACGTAGCAGGACTTGAAGTAATTTCGGTCCTTTTGCTCGGAGATATCGGTAAAGCCGAGCCCCTCGATATGGGCGCGCAGCTTGAGTTGGTTTTCCTCGTCGCCGGTGTTGAGTGCCAGATGGTGAATCGTACCGCCGGAAAGGGTCCATGTACCTTGAGGGCTCTCACGGTCAGTGATGACCTCCACACGCTGGATGACACCGCTTGCGTCGGGCACACGATAGACCGTGCCTTCGTCCGAATCCGCTTCCTTCTCGAGCGGCAGTGCGACGGTCATGAAGTCATCCATGCACGTTCGGTCGAAACAAGCGACGACCGCGCCGTAGATGCCCTTGATACCGTGGTCCGCGCTGATGCCCCCTGCCTCGTTGGCAATGGGAGTTCGGTTGTCGCCGTCGCTCTCGACCAGTTCGTGTGGGATGCCGCACGGGTGGGCGAAGATGACGCGGTCCGCCCCGAAACGGGTGATCTTGTCCGCCTTGACGCCCCGGCCGTTCAGCCGGTCGACCCAGAAGTCGGCCGCTCCCTTGGGGATGGCCTGCAGGATGGCACGGGACTGGTTGGTCCCCCGACGCCCGTATACGCCCGGCTTTCGGAAGGGAAATGTCGTGATGATGGTCGAAGCGTCGCCATCGGGCGAGCCGTAATAGAGGTGATAGACCGGGATCACGCCGTCGAAGAGCACCGTGCGTTTAACGGAATAGAGACCCAACGTCTTCGTATAGAAATCGAAATCCTCTTGTACCCCGTCCGTGGAAAGCGTCAGGTGGTGATAGCCGCTGATCTGAGCCAAAATGAAATCCTCCCTGGATATGCGACTTGGTGGATGCGGGCTTGCGCAACGCCGAAAATCCGGCCGGACAATCCCTCATTGGCACCGTAACGACGTTACGCACGCCCGCCGTCAGCCCGCCCTCCTCCGGATGGAACGCGCTGTCGAAAGGCATATTTGTTGTGAAGGAACTTGGCGCGGCGACCGTCACCGCCCTGATCCGCAACGCCGGCACCGATCGCGAGAGTCGAAACGCGAGTTGACCCCTGGCCACCGATGGCGCACGTGACTTCGCTTCAGCGTATGGATTTCCATCCATCCGTCCTTCCTCCCGTCTCATAACCGTAGCGCATGAGGACATGGACGTTTATGCGATGTTGGACGCCTTACATCGCGTTTTGTTATAAGAGGCATAAGTAACAAATGACCTGCGGAAGAGGAATGAACCGCTAGTGCCCGTCTCCATTTTAGGTGACGAGGGAAGAGCGTGCGCCACTCCGAAGAAGCGCCGGTCCATATCGAGGGTTTTGGCGGGTGGCCAGCCGCTACCCGCGCCAGAAGCATGAGGGGGTCAACTACAGGAGGTATAATTAGAGTCGGGACAATCCAGCGCTTCAGATGCCGCTGGAAGCTCCGGGAGGCAGGAGACTGCGCTGCGCCATACCAATTCCAATGGCGCGCTACCGCATTCAGCAATGCGATTTCATCTGCTTACATGCCGAGCGCTGAGGAGCGTGCAAGCAAAAGGCGCCTCTCAAGGCGCCTTTTAAGCTCTTACTTTCTTTTGGAAAACTGGAGCGGGCGATGGGATTCGAACCCACGACCCCAACCTTGGCAAGGTTGTGCTCTACCCCTGAGCTACGCCCGCATCAGTTTGTGGCTGCCGGCCGCGACCGGCGCCTGAGGTGGGCTGTATATGAACCAAGGCGCTACGGATTGCAACAGTGTTTTTCGCGCGTCGCGGGCTGTGGATGATCAGTGGATTTCCGGGCCCTTGCAAGCTTTGCGCGAGCCCCGGCTTGTGCGGAACCCGCCGCCTCGGCTAGATCGTTGGAGCCTCGGTTCGCGAGGCGAAATCGAGCCTTCCCGCCGGAAATCCGGTTCCCAGGATCAGGACAGGAGCCCATGCCGGCCAGCCGCCAGGACCTTCTCGCTTTCTCGACGGCCTCGCCATCGACGTCACGACGCGCGATCATCCGGCCGTCTTCACGGTCGCCGAATCCACCGAAATCCACGACGAAATTCCCGGCGGCCATACCAAGAACCTGTTCCTGAAGGACAAGAAGGGCCGCATCTTCCTCGTTGTGGCGCTGCATGACACGGAGATCGACCTGAAGTCGATCCACCAGCGCATCGGCGCGCAAGGACGGGTCTCCTTCGGCAAGCCCGACCTCTTGATGGAGGTGCTTGGCGTACCACCCGGATCGGTGACGCCGCTCGCCCTGATCAACGACCGCGACGCGCAGCGCGTCACGCCGATCTTCGATGCGACAATGATGGAGGTCGAGCCGCTCAACTTCCACCCGCTGGAGAACACCGCGACCACGACGATCTCGCGCCAGGGGCTGTTGGCGTTTGCGCGCGCCTGCGGTCATGAGCCGCTGATCATCGCCGTCTCGGACAAGCAAGGCGCGGTTTGAATTTTGCCGCCGATGCGCCCATGTTAGGCGCAACAGGCGGGAGCCCTCCCGATCGCCCCGATCCCATCGCGGCGGGCCGAAGGGATCCAGACGAATCACGCCGCGGACAGGCTCATGCAGGCCGTCCGCGCAACCGGGGACGACAGGGTATGAGCAACGACGGTTTTTCGGTCGGAGGCAGCTTCGGCGGCTCCTTCGGCGGGGGCGGCTACGGATCCCGTCCCGCCCCGACGGGCGGCGCCGGCCCCGTGGCACCCGCCCCGGCGGCCGACGTCATTCGCGACGTCACCACCCAGACCTTCATGGCCGACGTCATCGACGCCTCGCGCAAGCAGCCGGTGCTCGTCGATTTCTGGGCACCGTGGTGCGGTCCCTGCAAGCAGTTGACGCCGGTGCTGGAAAAGGCGGTGCGCGATGCGCGCGGCGCCGTCATCCTTGCCAAGATGAACATCGACGACCATCCGGAAGTGGCTGGCCAGCTCGGCATTCAGTCGATCCCGGCGGTGATCGCCTTCAAGAACGGCCAGCCGGTCGACGGCTTCATGGGCGCGCAGCAGGAAAGCCAGGTGAAGGCGTTCATCGAGCGGGTCGCCGGCCCGATCGGGCCGAGCGAACTGGAGCAGGTGCTGACCCAGGCCGAGGCGGCGCGCGCGGCCGGCGATCTGGGTCAGGCCGCACAGCTCTACGCCGCCGCCCTGTCGATGGAGCCGGAAAACACTGTGGCGATCGGCGGCCTGGCCCAATGCTATGTTGCCGCCGAGGCGCTCGACAAGGCGCGCGAGGTGCTGGCGATGGCGCCGGAGGCGGCCGCGTCCGATCCGGCGATTTCGGCCGCCCGTGCGGCGCTGGAGCTGGCCGAACAGGCCAGCAGCCTCGGCGATCTCGCCGGTGTCGAGGCACGCATCGCCGAAGACCCGTCCGACCACCAGGCCCGCTTCGATCTGGCCGTGGCGCTCGGCTCCAGCGCCGCGCGGCGCCAGGAGGCGGTGGACCAGTTGATCGAGATCGTGCGCCGTGACCGGGAATGGAACGAGGACGGGGCGCGCAAGCAATTGCTGCAGTTCTTCGAGGCCTGGGGCCCCAAAGATCCGGCCACCGCCTATGGACGGCGCCGCCTGTCCGCCGTGCTGTTTCGCTGATCCCCGCGCCCCGGACTTCCGGCCGATACGACCGTCCGGAACGTGGCGCCCGTTTCCGCCTCGCGACCCCCGTGACTGGCCGCGAGGCGCCTGCGCGCCCATATAGGAAGAGAGAAGGCGGGCCGCGGCCCGCCGCAACGCTTTCCAACGGGTGATCCGACATGCGCGCCGGAAACGCGATCTATTCCAATTTCTCCGACCTGCCGGCGACGGTGCCGCTGTTCCCGCTTGCCGGCGCGGTCCTGCTCCCCAAGGCGCAGATGCCGCTCAACATCTTCGAACCGCGCTATGTGGCGATGATCGACGCGGCACTGAGCGGCGAGCGGGTGATCGGCATGATCCAGCCGGACTTCGCCTCCGGGCGGGCCGAGGAGGCCGTGCCGCCGCTGGTCGGCATCGGCTGCCTGGGGCGCGTCATCGCCTTTCAGGAAACCGGCGATGGCCGCTACCTGGTGACACTCACCGGGATCGCCCGCTTCCGCCTCGAGGATGAGCTCGCAACGCTCACTCCATATCGGATCGGGCGCATCGCCTCCGCAGGCTTCGCCGAGGATTTCGCCACCGGCCTCGGCGAGGACAAGGTCGACCGCGACGGGCTGGTGAAGACGCTGCGCGCCTATCTCGACGCGAACGATCTGGAAGCGGATTGGGACAGCATCGACCGCGCCTCCACCGAGGTGCTGGTCAACGCGCTCGCGATGATGAGCCCCTATGGCCCGGCGGAGAAGCAGGCGCTGCTGGAGGCGCCGGACCTGCGTACCCGTGCCGAGACCCTGGTGGCACTGACCGAGGTCGACCTGGCGCGCCGCAGCCGCGACGACGGCGGGGTGACGCTGCAATAGCGCGGGCCGCCCCTGGCTCGCTACGCCTGGCCTGATGGTTCCCCCAGCCTGTTGCATTGCCGCGGGTGTCGTGGCAGCAATCGGCGCAGCAGCCGGGCTGCAAGGTCCGCACCGGAGAGAAGACGAGATGGCGAGCGAACCTGTCCACACACTCGACCGCAAGCTCCTGGAGCTGCTGGTCTGTCCGCTGACCAAGACAACGCTGGAATACGACGCGCAGAAACAGGAGCTGATCTCGCGTGTCGCAAAGCTCGCCTATCCGATCCGCGACGGCATCCCGATCATGCTGCCGGACGAGGCGCGCCCGCTTGACGATAGCGACACGGCCTGACCGGGTCGCACGCGGCAGGCTGAAACGACAAAGGGCCGGCCTCCCGCAGGAGCCGGCCCTTCGCAGTCGTATTGCAGAATTCCGCCTTGGTCAGGCGCTCAGTGCCTCCAGTTCGGCGACGATGGCATCGCCCATGGCCGCGGTGCCGATGGCGCTGTCGCCCTTGCCGGCGATGTCGCGGGTACGCAGGCCCTTGTCGAGCGTCGCCGAGATGGCCTTCTCCAGCAGGTCCGCTTCCTCGACGAGGCCGAAGGAATAGCGCAGGCACATGGCAAAGCTGGCGATCATCGCGATCGGATTGGCCGCGCCCTTGCCGGCAATGTCCGGCGCCGAGCCGTGCACCGGCTCGTAGAGCGCCTTGCGCTTGCCGGTTTCCGGATCCGGCGCACCGAGCGAGGCCGAGGGCAGCATGCCGAGCGAGCCGGTCAGCATGGCCGCGACGTCGGACAACATGTCGCCGAACAGGTTGTCGGTGACGATGACGTCGAACTGCTTCGGCCAGCGGACCAGTTGCATGCCGCCGGCATCGGCCAGCATGTGCTCCAGTTCAACGTCCTGGTAGCCGTCCGCGTGGGCCTGGGTCACCACCTCGTTCCACAACACGCCCGACTTCATGACGTTGCGCTTTTCCATCGAGGTGACCTTGCCGCGGCGGGTGCGGGCCAGCTCGAAAGCGGCGCGGGCGATGCGGTCGATCTCGTAGGTCTCGTAGACCTGGGTGTCGACGGCGCGCTTCTGGCCGTTGCCGAGATCGGTGATCTCCTTCGGCTCGCCGAAATAGACGCCGCCGGTCAGCTCGCGCAGGATCAGGATGTCGAGGCCCTCGATCACCTCGCGCTTCAGCGACGAGGCATCGGCCAGCGCCGGATAGCAGATCGCCGGGCGCAGGTTGGCGAAGAGCTCCATGTCCTTGCGCAGCCGCAGCAGGCCGGCTTCCGGGCGCACGTCATAGGGAACGCCGTCCCACTTCGGGCCGCCGACCGCGCCGAACAGCACCGCGTCCGACGCCATGGCACGGCCCATCGCCTCTTCCGAAATCGCCTTGCCATGCGCGTCATAGGCGCAGCCGCCGACGAGGTCTTCCTCGGTCTCGAAGCTGGCGGTGCCGCGCGCGTTGAACCAGCCGAGCACCTTCTTCACCTCGCCCATGGTCTCGGGGCCGATGCCGTCGCCGGGCAGGAGCAGCAGTTTGTAGGTCGTCATGGAAAGCGTATCCTCGTAGATTTTCCGGGAAGGGCGGAAGAGATGATCTTTCAGGTTTTTGCTAGAACGTCGCGCGCCGCTTGGCAAGCACGCGCCTCACCAGGCAGCGATGCTGCCCAGTTCGACATTGCCGCCGCAGACGAGCACGCCGACCCGTTCTCCCGGCGCCGGCCGGTAGGCGCCCGAGATCAGCGCCGCAAGCGCGGTCGCCCCGCCAGGCTCGGCCGCCACCTGCAACTCGGCCCATAGCCGCGTCTGCGCCTCGCGGATCGCCTCGTCGGTCACCAGCAGGCTCTCATCCACATGACCCGAGCAGATCTTGTGCACCAGATCGCCGCAGCGCCGGGCACCGAGACTGTCGGCGGCGAGGCTGTCGACCGGCACATCGACCGGCCGGCCCGCCTCCAGCGCAGCGTTGAGCGCGCGCGAACCTTCCGGCTCGACCGCAACGACCCGCACCTTGCCGGCCAGCCACAGCGCGCAGCCGGAAATCAGCCCGCCGCCGCCGACCGCGATCAGCACCGTGTCGAGATCGGGCACCTGCTCAAGCCACTCCAGCGCCACCGTACCCTGGCCGGCAATCGTGCCGGGCGCATCATAGGCGTGAATGTCCATCGCGCCGGTCTCTTCCCGGTGGCGGGCGCAGGCTTCGGCCGCATCGGCATAGCGCATGCCGCCCACATGCAGCCTTGCGCCGGACGCGCGAATGCGGGCGATCTTGGCGGGCGCGGAGGTCTCGGGGACGAAGATGTCGGCGGGGTGGCCGAGGACGCCGGCCGCATAGGCGACGGCCGCGCCGTGATTGCCGCCGGACGCCGCGGCAGCGCCCGCCTGCGGAACCTTGGACGACAGCAGCGTGTTGAAGGCGCCGCGCGCCTTGAAGGAGCCGGTGTGCTGGACAAGCTCCAGCTTCATCGACAGCGAGGCATCAACGCCGAAGCTGCCGGCGCCGCTCTCGACCACCGGCGTGCGGCGCACCCGGCCGGCGATCCGCAGGGCAGCGGCCTCAATGTCGGCGGCGGTGACGGAAAGACGCGTTGCGGCCGGATCGGTCATGACATGGCTCCGTGAGAACATGATTGGGCGGGCAAGTCGGGCAGGCCGGCGGCACAGCGCGGCCCCTGCCAGCAACCTTTCGGCGCGCCGTGCAACAGCCGCGCTTCGCCCGGCGGAAGATGAACCCGGTCGAGACGATCTGCGGTGCGGCGCGCTCCTGCGCGGCGAAGGGCGGTCCGGAAGCGGATGCGGGAAGGCATCTTCCCGCATCCGCTCCTGCGTCAGGTCGACGGCATCGCCGTCTCGACCAGCTTGACCCAGTAGGAGCAGCCCACCGGGATCAGTTCGTCGTTGAAGTCATAGGCCGGGTGGTGGAGGTTGGCGCTGTCGCCGTTACCGACGAAGATGAAGGCGCCCGGACGCTCCAGCAGCATGAAGGAGAAGTCCTCGCCGCCCATGGTCGGGGCAACGTCCGTCACCACATTGTCGTCGCCGGAGATCTTGCGGGCAATGCCGGCGGCAAATTCGGTCTGCTTCGCGTGGTTGATGGTGATCGGGTAGTCGCGCTTGTAGTTGACCTCGGCCTTGGCGCCGAAGGCGGCGGCGATGGTCGGCACGATCTCCTTCAGCCGCCTCTCGGCAAGGTCGCGGATTTCCGGATCGAGCGTGCGCACGGTGCCGCGCAGGCGTGCCGTCTGCGGGATGACGTTGTCGGTGAAGCCGCCGTTGAAGGCGGTGATCGACACGACGACCGACTTCAGCGGATCGACATTGCGGCTGGCGATCGACTGCACCGCCTGGATGATGTGAGCGCCGACCAGCAGCGTGTCGACCACCTCGTGCGGCTTGGCGGCGTGGCCGCCGACGCCCTCGATATCGATCTGGATGCGGTCGGCGGCGGCCATCATCGCGCCCGGGCGAATGTGGAAACTGCCGAGCGGCTCGCCCGGCATGTTGTGCATGCCGTAGACTTCCTGGATGCCGAACCGGTCCATCAGCCCGTCGTCGACCATCGCCTTGGCACCGCCGCCTCCCTCTTCGGCCGGCTGGAAGATGACGATCACGGTGCCGTCGAAATTGCGGGTCTCGGAGAGATACTTGGCCGCGCCGAGCAGCATAGCGGTGTGGCCGTCATGGCCGCAGGCATGCATCTTGCCCGGAACGGTGGAGGCGTAGGGCTTGCCGGTGATCTCGTCGAGCGGCAGCGCGTCCATGTCGGCACGCAGGCCGATCACCTTGCTGGAGCCGTTCGACCTGCCCTTGATGACGCCGACCACGCCAGTGCGGCCGATGCCGGTCACCACCTCATCGACCCCGAAGGCCTTCAGCTTGTCGGCGACCAGCTCGGAGGTGCGATGCGTGTCGTAGAGCAGCTCGGGATGGGCATGGATGTCACGGCGCCACTCGGTGATCTCCTCGGCGAGATCGGCGAAGCGGTTGATGATCGGCATGATGGTCCTCTGGTCTTGTCGGGAGGCGTATGAGACTGCGGCGCGGCCGCGAAGAGGCGCGTATCTGACGCCGAAAACGGGGACTTGCGCAAGTCCCGGGGCCAATATGCCGGTCGACTTTCCCCCATCCCGCCTCGCCGCTGCGTCAGGTTTCCGACGGCAGCAGCTCGTAGACGCTGGTGCGCTTGACCTCGTAGTCCTCCAGCGAGCGGTTCACCGGCACATCGAAGGTGGCAAGATGCTGCATCCGGTCCTTCGGCAGATAGGCGCGGCCCGGATCGCCGACGAGGACGCGGGAGCCACGGGCAAGCGCCCGGTCGGCCCAGGCCAGCACCCGGCTTGCCATCGGCTTTTCGTAGAAGACGTCGCCGGTCAGGATCACCTCGGCGTCGGGCGGGGCAAGGTCGAGCGGATCCTCGCCTTCAAGGGCGAAGCAGACCCCGTTCAACTCCATGTTCAACTGCGCGGCGGCGAGCGCGAAACGATCGATGTCGCAGGCCGTCGCCCGCGCCGCGCCCGAGCGCATCGCCGCGATCGCCGCCAGTCCCGAGCCGGAGGCGAAATCGTAGACGCTGCGGCCGGCGACCAGCGACGGTTCGTCGAGGATGTGGCGCGCAAGCGCCTGGCCGCCGGCCCAGGCAAAGGCCCAGAACGGCGGCGGCAGGCCGATGGCGCCGAGATCGTCCTCGGTCTTCTGCCACAGCGCCACCGCCTCGTCGGCCAGGTGCAGGCGGATCTCCGGCGCGTGCGGGACCGGATGGATCCGCGTGTTCGCCAGCACGAAGGCGCGCGGATCGACGGTCGCGCTCATGCGTCCGTCAGGCCGCCCATCTCGCAGACGATCTTCCACTCCTCTTCCGTCACCGGCTGCACCGACAGGCGCATGGACGTGACCAGCGCCATGCCGGCCAGCCGCGGCTCGGCCTTGACGTCGCCCAGCGTCACCGGCTTCGGCATGTCGCGGACCGCGCGGATATCGACGCATTCCCAGCGCGGATCGTCGGTGGTGCTGTCGGGATGGGCAAGCGCGCAGACCTCGACAATGCCGACGACCTCCTTGCCGATGTTGGAATGGTAGAAGAAGCCGCGATCGCCGAGCTTCATCTCACGCATATTGTTGCGGGCCTGGTAATTGCGCACGCCGTCCCACTGCTGACCGGCGTCGCCCTTCGCCTTCTGCATCTCCCAGGACCACGCGTCCGGCTCGGACTTGAACAGCCAGTAGCGCATGCTTCACGCCTCCGGGTTCTTGATGACCCAGTTCCAGGGCCGGATCTCGACGCTCTCGAAGAGGCCGGCGCGGGCATACGGGTCCTCGGAGGCGACGGCCAGCGCCTCGTCCCGGTTCGCGGCCTCGATCACCACCAGCGAGCCGGTCATGCCGCCGTCGTCGTTGAGGAACGGGCCAGCCGCCTTCAGCTTGTCGCCCATCGCCTTGAGGAAGGCGAGGTGGTCGGCGCGGTTGTCGAGGCGCGTCTGCAGCGCGCCCGGCTTGTCGGTGCAGATGAGGGCATAGAGCATCGGCGGGGCCTCCCGGTTCGGTTCGCGGTGAGCCGGCGCCGCGCGGGCGCCGGAGGATCATGCGGCATAGATACCCGGTTCGCACAGCTCCGCAAGCTTGGGCGGCGCTACCGCCTCAGCTTTCCCGGCGCAGCGGCCGGGCCATCAACTGTTCGAGCGCGTCATCGACGCCGATGCGGCCAGCCAGCACCTGCGCGACCGCCGCCGCGATCGGCATCTCGACCCTATGGCGGGCGGCAAGCTCGACGGCAACGGCGGCGGAATGCACGCCCTCCGCCAGCTTGCCGGTCGCCGCGAGCTCGGCCACCGTGCGGCCCTCGCCGAGCGCCATGCCGAAGGCGAAGTTGCGCGATTGGACCGACGAGCAGGTCAGCACCAGATCGCCGAGGCCGGACAGGCCGGTCAGCGTCTCGGGCCTTGCGCCCAGCGTCAGGCCGAGCCGGCTGAGTTCGGCAAAGCCGCGGGCGGTCAGTGCCGCCAGCGCGCTGGCGCCCCAGCCCTTGCCCGCCACCGCGCCACAGGCAATCGCCAGCACGTTCTTCAAGGCGCCGCCGATCTGCGCGCCGAGCGGATCAGTCGAGGCATAGGGACGGAACTGGCGGCTGGCGAGCGCCAGTGCCAGCGCATCGGCCAACTCGCCGTCTTCGGCGGCCAGCGTCACCGCCGTCGGCAGGCCGCGGGCGACGTCGGCGGCAAAGCTCGGACCCGACAGGATTGCCGCCCGGCAGCGGGGGGCGGCCTCGGCCAGCACCTGCGTCGGCAGCAGCCCGGTGTCGCGCTCGATGCCCTTGGCGCACAGCACCACCGGCAGGCCAGGTTGGGCGAGCGGGGCGATCGCCGCCCCCATGGCGCGCGTGGTCTGGGCCGGGGTTACCAGCAGCGCCGCATCGACGTCCGCGAGCGCGAAAGCAAGGTCGGTGGTCGCCGCCACCTTCGCGTCAAAAGCGATGCCCGGCAGATAGGTCGGGTTTCCCCGACCTTCGGCGATTGCCGCCACGATGTCGGCATCCCGCGCCCAGACAATAGCCTCGCGTCCGGCCCGCGCGGCGGTGAGCGCCAGCGCACTGCCCCAGGCTCCGCCGCCGAGCACCGCGATGCGGCGGATCTCCGGCGCCCTGTCCGCCGTCGCGCTCACCGGTCGATCCCCAGCCGGCGCGCCAGTTCGGCGAGCGGGGCATGAAAGCCGGTAAAGAAGCGGTCGGGGGTCAGCCGCAGCGCCTCGCCGACATCCATCCAGAACAGTTCGAAGCGGATCGGATCGCCGCCGGCCGACGGCGTCATCTCATAGTGCTCCCAGCGAGCCTGGCGCGTCTCGTTGCCCCGCAGCCGGCCATGGTAGAGCCGGCGCGCATGGATATCCCGGCCCTGGGCATTGTCGAACAGCACGGTCTGCTCGCACAGCGCATCAAGGGCGCGGGCGACCTCAAGCCCGGTTTCCTCGCGAAACTCGCGGCAGGCGGCGGCCAGATGGCTTTCGCCCGGATCGACCGTGCCGCCGGGCACCTGCAGCCCGACCTCCGGCTGGTCGGGCTGGCGGAAGACCAGCACCTCGCGCCCGGCCGTCAGGTAGATATATGCCTTGTGTTTCAGCCGATCGAAGCGCTCCGGCACGGCGTCGCACAGGACGCCCTCGAAAAAGCGGGGGTCAGCGGTCACGCCTTGGCTCCCTTGCGTCCCGATCCGATCACGGCGGCGGCCTCCACGTCCAGCGGCCAGCGCGGCCGTGCGGGTGCATCACGTTCATCCAGAACCTCGCCGGCGGCATGCGCCTGCGCAAGCCTTTCGATGCCGGCCCAGGCGATCATTGCGGCATTGTCGGTGCACAGGCGGCCTGGCGGGGCGACGAGACGCGCGCCGGCCTTGGCCGCCTCACCTTCCAACCGTGTCCGGATCGCCGCATTGGCGGCAACACCACCGGCGATCACCAGCACCGGCTCCGCATTCGGATGACTCTCGGCGAAAAGGGCGAGCGCCCGCCGGCTCTTTTCGCCGACCACATCGGTCACCGCCTGCTGGAACGAGGCGCACAGGTCCGCGACATCGGTCGGCGACAACGGCGCATTCGCCTCGGCGGTGGTTCGAAGAGCTGTCTTCAGCCCCGCGAAGGAGAAATCGATGCCCGGCCGGTCGAGCATCGGCCGGGGCAAGGGGAAGCGCGACGGATCGCCACTCCTTGCGGCCCGCTCCACCGCCGGCCCGCCGGGAAAGCCGAGCTGCAGGAGCTTCGCCGTCTTGTCGAAGGCCTCGCCCAGCGCGTCGTCGATGGTCGAGCCGAGCCGCCGGTAGCGGCCAACACCCTCCACCAGCAGGAACTGGGTGTGGCCGCCGGAGACCAGCAGCAAGAGGTAGGGAAACGGCAGGCCGTCGGTCAGCCGTGCCGTTAGCGCATGGCCTTCCAGGTGATTGATGGCGATGAGCGGCTTGCCGGCGGCCAGGGCGATGGCCTTGGCCGTCGTCAGGCCGACGATGACGCCGCCGATCAGACCGGGACCGGCGGTCGCCGCCACCGCGTCGAGATCGTCGAAGCCGACGCCGGCGTCCTTCAGCGCCGCCCTCACCAGCCCATCGAGGATGCGGATATGGGCGCGCGCGGCAATCTCGGGTACAACGCCGCCGAAGGCCTCGTGCTCGCCGGTCTGCGAGCGGATCACGTCGGACAGGATCTCGCGGCCGCCGTCCGGCGCAAGGCGCACCACGGCGGCGGCGGTCTCGTCGCAACTGGTCTCGATGCCCAGCACCGTCAGCGGCCCCGCAGGAGCGCTAGCAAGGGGGAAACTTGAGCCGGCCGCATTGGCCGATGCGCTTTCAGGTCTTATCATCGCGGTTCTGCCTAACGGACGCACCCCGCCTAACACCAGGGACAAGTTTCTTGCAAACAAAACATTCCGGCCTCCCCTTGCGCATCGGCACGCGCGGCAGCGCCCTGGCGCTCGCCCAGGCGCATGAGACCCGCGACCGGCTGATGGCTGCCCACGGCCTGCCGCAGGAAGCCTTCGAGATCGTCGTCATCAAGACCTCCGGCGACCGCATTCTCGACCGGCCGCTCTCCGAGGTCGGCGGCAAGGGCCTTTTCACCAAGGAGCTGGAAACGGCGATGCTGGAGGGGGAGATCGACATCGCCGTGCATTCCTCCAAGGACATGCCGACGGTGCTGCCCGACGGGCTCGAAATCATCGCCTTCCTGCCGCGCGAGGATGTGCGCGACGCTTTCATTTCACCGAAGGCCGCGCGGCTGGCCGACCTGCCGCAGGGCGCAGTGGTCGGCTCCTCGAGCCTGCGCCGCCAGGCGATGATCAAGCGCCTGCGGCCGGACATCGAAGTGGTGACCTATCGCGGCAATGTCCAGAGCCGGTTGCAGAAG
Source organism: Stappia sp. TSB10GB4 (assembly GCF_900185745.1). Lineage (NCBI taxonomy): Bacteria > Pseudomonadati > Pseudomonadota > Alphaproteobacteria > Hyphomicrobiales > Stappiaceae > Stappia > Stappia sp. TSB10GB4. Next base: position 128,544 of record NZ_FYAV01000031.1, read on the forward strand.
CTCGCCGACGGCGTCGTCGACGCGACGCTGCTCGCCAATGCCGGCCTGCGCCGGCTCGGCCTTGCCCATGTCATCACCTCCTTGCTGGAGGTGGAGGAATTCCTGCCGGCGGTCGGCCAAGGGGCGATCTGCATCGAGGCGCGCGCCGACGACGCAAAGACGCGCGAGATGATCGCCACCATCCATGACGGAGAGACCGAGACCTGCCTTGTGGCCGAGCGCGCCTTCCTGCGCGAGCTCGACGGCTCCTGCCGCACGCCGATCGGCGGGCTGGCGCGCCTTTCCGGCGACCGACTGGTGCTGGAAGGGCTGATCCTGACGCCGGACGGGCGCACGGTGCACGAGACCCGGCGGGAGGGGACGGCGGCCGAGGCCGAAGCGATGGGCCGCGATGCCGGCGCCGAGCTGAAGCGCCGCGGCGGTCCGGACTTCTTCGCGTATTGAGCCATGGCCCATGTTCTGGTGACCCGCCCGGCGCCCGCCGCCGACCGCAGTGCCGCCCGCTACCGCGCGGCCGGTCACCAGGTCTATGTGGCCCCGCTCCTGGCCTTTGCCCGGCTCGATCCCGGGCCGGATGCCGTGCCGCCGGCAGAGGGGCTGGCAGCGATTGCGGCGACCAGCGCGAGAGGCGTCGAGGCGGCCCTGCCGCTTCTGTCGCCTGCCCACTATGCCCTGCCGCTTCACGCGGTGGGAGAGGCGACCGCTCGGGCGGCGCGGGTCGCCGGCTTTGCCGAGGCCCACGCGGCGGACGGCGACCTTACGGCGCTCGCCGCAGCGCTGAAGGCAGGTGTTCCGGCCGGCGGCGTGGTTCTGCATCTTGCCGGGCGTGACCGTTCGGGCGACCTTGCCGGGCTGCTCGCACCAGCCGGACTCGCCTGTCGGCTGGTCGAGCTCTATGCGATGGAACCGATAGGCAGCTTGCCGCAGGAGATCCGTACGGCCCTGTCAGCGCATACGGAGCCGGTGCTCGCGCCCGTCTATTCCCGCCGCTCCGCCCAGGCGCTGGCCACGGCCCTTGCCGCATGGGCCGATCGACCGCCGTTCCGCTTTCTCGCCATTTCAGCGGAAGCGGGCGAACCGCTGGCCGATCTCGGACCGGTGGAGGTGGCGAAAACCCCGGACGAAGCGGGGCTGCTGGCGCTGCTGCCGGGGTGACGCCACCCGGCTGACGCCTCTTTCGAAGCTGCGGCGAAACTCCCTTCGGGGCAAATTTGTTTTGCACCGCAAGAGCGGCGAACATAGACAAAGGGGTGAGGGGCAAGGACGCCGCCGGACGCGCTATACTGGCCACGTGCCGAGAACCGGCCCCGGTGAAGGATCGAAGGGAGAGACCGTTCATGGCTGCCGACAGCAAGAAGCCGGACCTCAGCAGCACCGCTTCGAAGACCGCTGATCCAAAAGCGGGCAACCCGAAGCCGGCGACCGACACCAAGGCGGCCGCGGCCACTGGGGCGGGCCGCAAGCCGGTGACCATCGACCTGCAGGCAAAGGAGGTCGGCGCAGCGAAGGCCGGTTCGACATCGTCCGCGTCCTCCGCCAGCTCTTCCGCTTCATCTGCCGCCGCCGCGCCATCCGCATCTTCAGCGGGTGCCAGCTCCTCCGCAAAGCCGGCAAGCGGCGCAACCTCCTCCCCGTCCGCCGGCAGCGCGAAGCCCTCGAGCGCCCCCCCCTCGCCGGCAACCGCCTCGACCGCATCCGGCTCGGGCAGCACGCCCCCCGGCAGTTCGCAGGTCCCGTCCGGGTCTTCGGGTCCCTCTTCCGTCTCCTCCTCGACCACCGGCGCGAAGCCGGCCTCGGCGGCGACAACTTCCGGATCCTCGCAGTCGGCGGCCGCCACATCTTCTGCATCGTCCCCGACCGCATCCTCGGCATCTGCCGGTGGGAGTGGCCCTGCCGCAAGCGCCGGGACCGCAACCACGGAGACGGCAAAGCCGACCTCCTCGACAACGCCCTCGGCTGCGAGCGCGGCGTCGAAGCCTCCACGCGACAAGCCGGCCGCAGCCGGCGACGCAAAGTCCTCGACCGGCTTCGGCGGCCTGCTCGCCGCCTCGTTGATCGGTGGGGCCGTGGCCCTTGGTGGCGTCTGGGGCGCCAATCAGGCCGGGCTTCTGTCCTCCGGCGCTATCTCGACCGAGTTTCAGTCGGCATTGACCGCAGCGCAGAGCCGCATTTCCGGCCTCGAGACGCAACTTGCCGGCCTGGCCGAGCGGGAAACGCCATCGGCTGCGGTCGAGGCGGGCCTGAAGGCCGCAGAAAGCCGCATCTCCGACCTGGAGGCCGCGTTGCGAGACACCGGTGCTGCCCCGGACGCGGCTACGGGCGCCTTGCCCGAGGAAGCCACGGCCCGCATTGCCGAGATCGAGACGGGCCTCGCCGAGTTGCGCCGTTTCGTCTCCTCCGGCGGGGCTGGCGAGAGCGCCGGTCTGGCCAGCCTGCAGGAAGCCCAAGATACGCTGGATGCCGCTCTCAAGCAGGTCTCCGACGATCAGCAGGCGCTGACCGCCCGCCTCGGCGAACTTGCCGCCAAGCTTCCCGACACGTCGGACCTCTCGGGCGGCCTTGCCGAGCTGCGCGATCGCGCCACCACCCTCGGCCAGGACCTGGAGGACTTGAAAGGGTCGCTCACCGGTCTCAGGCAGGAGCTCGACACGCTCTCGAACGGCCAGACCTCGCTGGCCGCGCGGGTGGAGGAAGGCGTCGCCAGCCTGACCGCACGCCTGACGGCGCTGGACGACCGGCTGTCGCCGGTGGAGGCCCGCATGGGCGATGTCAGCGCGCGGGAGACCGCAGCCCGGGCCGTCGCCGTCTCGTCCTTGCGCGCGGCGATGGACCGGGGCGAACCCTATGCCACCGAGCTTGCCGCGGTCGCCTCGGCCTTGCCCGAGGGCACCGACCTGTCCGCACTGACGGCGCGGGCGGACCGCGGCGTTCCCACGCGCTCAGTGCTGAAAGCGAATTTCCCGGCCGTTGCCCGCACCATGGCCGCGGAGATCGACGCCCCCGCCGATGGCGACCTCGTCGGCGGGCTGCTCGCCAATGCCCGGGCGCTCGTCTCGATCCGGCAACCGGGCGAGAGCGATGCGGCAACGCCGCAGGCAGCACTCGGCCGCATGGAGGCGCGCGTCGACAGCGGTGATCTCGCCGGAGCGCTGACTGCCTACGAGGAACTGCCGCAGACGGTGCGCGCCGCCGGCGCGGACTGGGTCGCAGATGCGCGGGCACGGCTTGCCGTCGACGCGTTGATGGACCGGGTAACCGGCGACGTGCTGAAATCGATGGGCGGATCGGCCGCGCCCGCCGCATCGAACTGACAAGCGCCGCGCCAGGTACGCGCCAACCGCCGGGCAACGAGCCGCCGGGAGTAGAGACGACATGATCCGCTTGCTGATTTTCATCGCCCTGATCTTCGCAGCCGCACTTGGCATGGCCTGGATCGCCGACCGGCCAGGCCTCGTCACACTGGACTGGCAGGGCTATCGGATCGAGACCGGGCTGATGACCGCGGCCGTGGCGCTGCTGGCTTTGCTCGCCATCGGCATCTTCCTGTGGAACCTGGCGCTGTTGCTGATGCGCTCCCCCGGCCTTGTCGGCCGCTTCTTCCGCCGCCGCCGCCGTGATCGCGGATATGATGCCCTGTCGAAGGGCATGCTGGCACTCGGCGTCGGCGATGCTGCCAGCGCCTCACGCCATGGCGGCGAGGCGGCAAAACTGCTCGGCCACGAGCCGGCAGCCGCGTTGCTGCTCGCCCAGAGCGCCCAGCTCGCCGGCCGCCACGAAGAGGCGCGCGGCCGCTTCGAGGCAATGCTGGAGGACCCGAGCCTCAGACCGGTCGGTCTGCACGGGCTCTATGTCGAGGCGGAGCGCGTCGGCGAGCCGGTCGCCGCCCGTCACTATGCCGAAGAGGCGGCGAAGCTGGTGCCGGGCCTTGCCTGGGCCGGCCGCGCGGTGCTCGGCTACCAGGCCGTCGCCGGCGACTGGGCCGAGGCAATCCGCTCGCTGGAGCGCAACTACGCCGCCAAACTGGTCGACAAGAAGACCTTCCGGCGCCACAAGGCGGTGTTGCTCACCGCCCAGGCGCTGGAACTGGAGGACCGCGATCCCGACCAGGCCAAGGGGCTGGCCTCCGAGGCGCATGGGCTCGCGCCGGACCTGGTGCCAGCCTCCGTCGTCGCGGCAAGGCTTGCCACCCGGCGCGGCGACATTCGCAAGGCGATGAAGGTGGTCGAGGCCACCTGGAAGCTCTCTCCGCATCCGGACCTGGCCGATGCCTATGCCCATGCGCGCACGGGCGATTCTGCGCTCGACCGGCTGAAGCGCGTCAAGGCGCTGGCGGCGCTGCGCGCCCACAATGCGGAAGGCGCATTGGCGCTGGCGCGCGCCGCGCTGGAAGCCTCGGACTATGGCCTCGCCCGTGCCCAGCTCAAGGCGGCGATGACGCTGGAGCCGACCCGCCGCGTGTTCCTGCTGATGGCGGAACTGGAGGAAAGCCAGCACGGAGACCGTGGCCGCGTGCGCGAGTGGCTCGCCCGCGCGGTGCGCGCGCCCGCCGATCCGGCCTGGGTCGCGGATGGCGTGGTCAGCGAGACCTGGGCTCCGGTCTCCCCGGTAGATGGCCGGCTCGACGCCTTTGTCTGGACCTCGCCCCCCGCCATGCTCGACCATCACGACACCTCGCTTGAAGCGCTGGATGAGGCGATGTTCGAGGCGCTGCCTGCGCTCGCCGCCTCTATACCCGCGACACCGGAGGAGGTTGCCGCCCTCAACGCCGGCCCGGCAGTCGAGGTCCTGCCGGCCGATTCCGCGTCGGTCAGTGAACCGAAAGCACCCAAGTCCACGGCAGAGGAGGCGAAGCCTGCCGCAGCCGAACCGGCGGCGCTAGCGCCGGACGCGGGTTCCGCAGAGCCTGCACCGGCCGCACCCACTCCTGAACCGGATGCCCTCAAGCCGGACGCTTCCAAGCCGGAGGCCCCCGGCGGCAAGGCAGCGGCTGTTTCAACCAGCAGCACCGCGCCCCTGCCGGCGGCGACCGTCGCCCCGCCGAGCAACACAAGCGGCGCCGATGCGAAGGGCGCCGCGACCAGAGAGCCGGATCTGGCGCGACCGATCGAGTTTCCGTTGAAGCATATGCCCGACGATCCCGGCCCGGATGCCGGCGAGGATGTTGAGCCGGCAAAGAAGCCCGGCTACCGCTTCTTCAACTGACGGCGGTCCCCGGACATGCCCGCCGCCGCGTGCGCAGGTCCATCCGGCCACGGGGTCGAGGACGAGAACGGAAAGGGGCGCGGATAACACCCGCGCCCCTTTCTGCTTTTGGCATTTTCCAAGTCGTTCGGGAGGTCCCGTACCCGGTGACCGTGCTTCAGGCGCCGCGGTTCTGGCGGTTCTCGATCAGGTCGTCGACCACCGCCGGATCGGCCAGGGTCGAGGTGTCGCCGAGATTCTCGAAACTGTCCTCGGCGATCTTGCGCAGGATGCGGCGCATGATCTTGCCAGATCGGGTCTTCGGCAGGCCGGGAGCGAACTGGATCAGGTCCGGCGAGGCGATCGGGCCGATCTCCTGACGCACCCAGGCGCGCAGTTCCTTGGCAAGCTCCTCGGTCGGCTCCTCGCCGGCCATCAGCGTCACATAGACATAGATGCCCTGACCCTTGAGATCGTGCGGGTAGCCGACGACGGCAGCCTCCGAGACCTTGGGATGAGCGACCAGCGCCGATTCGACCTCGGCGGTACCCATACGATGACCGGAGACATTGATGACGTCGTCGACGCGGCCGGTGATCCAGTAGTAGCCATCCGCGTCCCGCCGGCAGCCATCGCCGGTGAAGTACATTCCCTTGTAGGTCGAGAAATAGGTCTGCACGAAGCGCTCGTGGTCGCCATAGACCGTGCGCATCTGCCCCGGCCAGCTATCGATGATCACCAGGTTGCCTTCTGCCGCTCCTTCCAGGATCGAACCTTCCGCATCCACCAGCGCCGGCTGTACGCCGAAGAAGGGCCGCGTGGCGGAGCCCGGCTTCAACGCGGTAGCTCCCGGCAGCGGCGTAATCAGGATGCCACCCGTCTCCGTCTGCCACCAGGTGTCGACGATCGGGCAGCGGCCGTCGCCGACATTCTCGTGATACCAGATCCAGGCTTCCGGATTGATCGGCTCGCCGACCGAGCCAAGAATCCTGAGCGACGCGCGCGAGGTCTTCGTCACATGCTCGGTGCCGGCCCCCATGAGCGAGCGGATCGCCGTCGGCGCGGTGTAGAAGATCGTCACCTTGTGCTTGTCGACCACCTCCCAGAACCGCGCCGGCGAGGGATAGGTCGGAATGCCTTCGAACATCAGCGTGGTCGCGCCGTTGGCCAGCGGACCGTAGACGATGTAGCTGTGGCCGGTCACCCAGCCGACATCCGCCGTGCACCAGTAGATGTCATCGTCCTTGCAGTCGAAGACATACTGGTGAGTCATCGAGGCATAGACGAGGTAGCCGCCGGAGGTGTGCAGCACGCCCTTGGGCTGACCGGTCGAGCCGGAGGTGTAGAGGATGAAGAGCGGGTCCTCGGCGTTCATCTCGACCGGCGGACAGACGTCGGATACGCCCTCGCGCGCCTCGTGATACCAGACATCCCGGCCGTCCTTCATGGCGACACTGCCGCCGGTGCGCCGCACCACCAGCACCTTGTCGACCGGAGCCTTCTCCACCGCCTTGTCGACATTGGCCTTGAGCGGCACCTTGCGTCCGCCGCGCAATCCCTCGTCGGCGGTGATCACGACCTTGCTCTCGCAGCCCGAGATGCGCTGCGACAGGCTGTCGGGCGAGAAGCCGCCGAAGACGATCGAATGGATCGCGCCGAGCCGGGCGCAGGCCAGCATCGCATAGGCGGCCTCGGGGATCATCGGCAGATAGATCGTGACCCGGTCACCCCTGGAAACACCGAGATCCTTCAGCACGTTGGCGAAGCGGTTCACCTCGCCGGCGAGCTCCCGATAGGTGATCACCCGGTGCTCGGACGGGTCGTCACCCTCCCAGATGATCGCCGGCTTGTCGGCACGGGTGGCAAGATGCCGGTCGACACAGTTGGCCGAGACGTTCAGCGTGCCGTCCTCAAACCACTTGATCGAGACATTGTGCGGGTCGTAGGAGGTGTTCTTGACCTTCGTATAGGGCTTGATCCAGTCGATCCGCTTGCCATGCTCGCCCCAGAACGCTTCCGGATCGTCGACCGAAGCGGCGTACATCTCGTTGTACTTCGCCTCGTCGACCAGGGCCGACGCGGCGATCGCCGACGGAACCGGATAGAGATTTTCGGACATACGGAACCTCCCAGTATCTCAAGGTGCGCGCGCAACAGGGAGCGCCCCCTCGTTGTCGCCGCGCATTATGAGGATCGCGGCTCGGGCCGTCCACTTCGCAGCAATCGTTCTTTCGTAGGCAGGGAAGGACGTTGCGTCAGCTCATCAACCCGAGGATCACCCCCTGCACCAGCAGTACCGCAAGCCAGTGGCCGCCGTCGATCAGGGTCAATCCCCATGAGGCCCCCTGGAAACGGTGATTGACGGTCAGGCTGGTGGCAAAGAAGCCTGTCCAGACCAGCACGGCGGAGAGCACTCCGTTGCCGACGCTCATCGGCCCGGCGTGGTAGATGATGCCGGCGAAGATCAGTGCCATCAGCAACTGGCACAGGAAGCTGGTGACCAGAAGCAAAGGCCGGAGGCGAAGTTCGGTCTCTGTCAGGCGCGCGGCGCGGGCCCAGAGTTTGCCGAAAAGGCCGTACCACACAGCCCCGGCGGCGAAAGAGGCAACCGCTGCCGCCAACACGGCAACGAGATCGATACCGTCGAACATCATCAGCCGAACCCGTCCTTCCGTTACGGTCGCGTCAGGCGACCAGAGTTTCCAGCCCGGCCTGCTCAAGGCCGGCGGCAAGATCCTCCAGGACCTTGCGCCGCTCAGCCGCATCGCCCGCCAGCAGATGCACCAGCGCAGCGTCCCGATCCCCCTCTGCTGCAAGGGCAAGGGCGCGAGGCAGGGCTGGGCCGCGCCGGATGCCCTCGCGGTCGATCTCGCCGATCCACACGCGCCGCACGGAGCCGATGGCCGATGTCGCGCCAAGGCCGACCACCATCACAGCGTTGCGGCAATCCTCCAGGGCATCGAGGCCCAGACGGGAAAACAGGTAGCGCCGGCCGGAGGCCCCCGCAAGGTAGCGATAGCGGTCGCCAAGGCCGAGCTCTTCGGCCGCTCTTGGAGAACTGGCCTGAGCCCCTGCCGGTTGTTCGGCCCGCGGTTCCGCCTCCGCCCCGGCCGGCGCTGCGACCTGCCTCCCGATCCGCTCCGCCTCCGGAGTTGCGCAATGCGCAACCGGCCCCGCCGCCGGCGGAGCGGTGAAGGAATGTTCCGTCCCGGCAGTCCCGCTGTCATCGACATCTGCGGGGATGCCTGGAGGCAGGGTCGCGACAGGTTCGATCATGCAAGGATACTAGAACATACCATGAACTTTCGCCAGCACAAAAGCACCGCCGGCAGCGGGCCTGACTTAGGTCGTGGCCTCATGCTTTTGCCGAAATCGGAGCCTGCCCCGGCAATGATATGCCAGGAGGTTCGCGCAGACCGTTTCTCGCCGGAATTATGAGGTCACAGCCTAGTGTGGTGAATTTGAAATACGCCTCATTTTTGCAGCGTGCCGGTGAGCGTATTTCAAATTCGAAAACCACACTAGAAACATAGATTTGCTAGTCACCCTTTTGAATCTGAAGTTCGTTCAGAGCATGCCGAGACATGTGACGAACTTCAGATTCGGGTGACTAGAGCCCGCCGAAGTGGAACGCCTTCGTCTCCAGATATTCCTCGATCCCCTCCTGTGCGCCCTCGCGTCCAAGGCCCGAGGCTTTCACGCCACCAAAGGGCGAGACTTCATGGCTCAGCGCCCCGGTGTTCAGCCCGACGATGCCGAATTCCAGCGCCTCGCCGAACCGGAACGCCCGCGCCATGTCGCGGGTGTAGAAATAGGCGGCAAGGCCGAAGGGCGTGCCGTTGGCCAGCGCCAGCGCTTCGGCCTCGGTCTCGAAGCGGAAGATCGGCGCGACCGGCCCGAACGTCTCCTCGCCCGCCAACCGCATGTCGGGCCGTGCACCAGCCAGAACCACCGGATCTGCATAGTTCGAGGGCAGGTTGCGGGCCCGCGTGAGGCGCGTGGCGCCCTTGTCCAGCGCATCAGCCACATGGGCGTTGATCTTGTCGATGGCTGCGACGTTGATCATCGGCCCGATGGCGACACCGGTCTCTGTTCCCGGCCCGACCTGCAGGGCATCGACGCGCGCGGCCAGTCTTTCGGCAAAGGCATCATGGAGGCCCGCCTGCACCATGATCCGATTGGCGCAAACGCAGGTCTGTCCGCCGTTTCGGAACTTCGACACCATGGCGCCTTCGACCGCCGCCTCCAGATCGGCGTCGTCGAAGACGACGAAGGGCGCATTTCCACCCAGCTCCAGGCTCAGCCGCTTCAACGTCGGGGCGCATTGCCCGGCCAGAAGCGCGCCAACGCGGGTTGACCCCGTAAAGCTCAGCTTGCGGACGACCGGGCTCCCGGTCAGGGCCGCGCCAATCGCCTCGGGTCTGCCGGTCAGGATGTTCAGCACACCCACTGGGATCCCCGCGCGTTCGGCCAGAACCGCGAGTGCCAACGCCGAATAGGGGGTAAGGTCGGACGGCTTGACCACCATCGTGCAACCTGCCGCAAGTCCGGGAGCCACCTTGCGGGTGATCATCGCGATCGGGAAGTTCCAGGGCGTGATGATGGCACAGACGCCGACCGGCTCCTTCAGCGCCAGGATCTTCTTGCCGGCCACTGGCGAAGGGATGAGCTTGCCGTTGATCCGCCGCGCCTCTTCCGCGAACCAGCGCACGAAGCTGGCGCCATAAGCGACCTCGGTGCGGGCTTCCGAAAGCGGCTTGCCCTGTTCGGCGGTCAGGATCTGCGCCAGATCCTCCGTGCTTTCCAGCATCAGGTGATACCAGCGCATCAGGATGTCGGCGCGCTGTTCATGGGTCCGGGCGCGCCAGTCAACCATCGCCCGTTCAGCGGCGGCGATGGCGGCATGGGTTTCATCCGCCGTGCAGTCCGGCAATCGCCCCAGCATCGCTCCAGTGGCAGGATCGTTCACATCCATCTCGGGACGGGTCAGCCACTGACCGTCGATCAGCGCGGCGTTGCGGAACAAGTTAGGGTCTTGCAGCTTCATCATGTCTCCTCCAGCGCGGCAGGAAGTGCCGCTGCAGTCGCAGTGCAGTTTCAGGGCCTTCACAGGGCGATCAGTACGGACTTCGAACGTCGGTTCGCGCGATAGGCCTCGCGACCCAGATCCTTGCCAAGCCCGCTGGCCTTCCATCCGCCCGTGGGCAGAATGTGGTCGCGCGAGCGGTTGTAGCGGTTGACCCAGACCGTTCCGGCCTGGAGTTGCCGCGTCAGCCGCAACCCGCGGGACAGGTCCCGGGTGAACAGGCCGGCACAGAGGCCATAGGTCGGATGCGCTGCCAACTGCATCGCCTCGTCCTCGGTTTCGAAGGTCTGGAAGGTCGCCACCGGACCGAAGATCTCCTCCGTCACCGCCGGGTTGGATGCCTCCACGCCGGCCAGAAGCGTGGGCCGGTAGTAGCTCCCCTCCCCCTCGAACCTGTCGCCGCCGCAAACGAGGTCCGCCCCGGCACGGCAGGCCGCCTGCACGATGCCGTCGATACGCTGGAGCTGGGTCAGCGAGATAATGGGCGAGAAGCCAGGCGTTTCGAGCCAGGTGGCGGCCGGGCGCTCGGCCGCGAACCTTGCGACCAGCCGGGCCGCCAGATCTTCGGCAATCGACCGGTGCACGATCATCCGCGATCCGGCGACGCAGAACTGCCCCGCATTGGGAAGGATGCCGCGCGCAAGACAGTCAGCCGCAAGATCGAGGTCCGCATCGTCGAAGACGACCATCGGGCTTTTGCCGCCCAGTTCCAGTGTCATCGGCCGGATACCCGCCTGCGCCACGTTCCGCATGATCAGGGCGCCGGCCCGCGTCGAGCCGGTAAAGGAGATCTTGGCAACCTCGGGATGAACGGTCAGCGCCTTGCCCGTGACCTCTCCGTCCCCCAGCACCACATTGACAAGCCCCGGCGGGATCCCGGCCCGAACCGAGAGCTCGGCCATGTAGAGGGCGGACCAGCTCGTCAATTCCGACGGCTTCAGGACGACCGCATTGCCCGCCGCCAGGGCCGGCGCCAGCTTCCACGCCGCCATCGATATCGGAAAGTTCCAAGGCGTGATCGCCGCGACTACGCCATAGGGCTCATCCGAGATCCAACCGACCTGCCGATCCGATGTCGGCACGAGGTCGCCCCCTTCCTTGTCGGCGAACTCCGCGAAGAAGCGGATCTGCTCGGCCGAAACGGGAATGTCGCCGGCGATGACGTCCGCATAGGGCCGCGACGAACAGATCGCCTCCAGTCGGGCGAGGGTCACCGCCTCGGCTTCGATCAGATCGGCCCACCGTTGCAGCGCGCGCAGCCGGTCCCGCGGGGTACAATTTCCCCACCCTGTGCGCCGCAGCGCGGCGCCGGCCGCAGTCACGGCATGGTGGACGACATCGGCATCGCCGCGCGGCACACCCTGCAGGGCACGGCCGTCCGAGGGGGCCGTCACGCCGATCTCCGCTGCCCCCGCGACATACCGCCCATCGATGAAATGGGCGGACGTGAGGGACACGTCGGACGGGTCGAAGGCGAGACTCATTTCGGGACCTCTTCGGGCACGCAGCGTGACTGGAAGAAGGTGCCGCCCGCAAAGCAGCGAATGCTGTCGTATGGGTCCAGGTCGCAGCAGATTCCGCCGTTGTCGCTTCCTGTCCGACAGAAGATTGCGCGGGGCGCGTCCGGGTGTCCGGCGCAGTTCGGACCCCGCCGGCATGGACGGCGTCAGAACTCGGCGACCTTGCCCCATTGGCTGTGGCCGAACCGGGCCAGCCGATACTGTGCCGTCTCGGTAATCGGGGTCCGGCCCAGGATCAGGTCGGCGATCAGGTGGCCCACTCCCGGCCCGATGCCGAAGCCGTGGCCCGACAATCCTGCCGCAAGAACAAGACCGGGAATTCCGATGTCGGCGTCGATCACCGGGACCCCGTCCGGGGTGCTGTCGATATAGCCGGCCCAGGCGGCCTGGACCGAAGCCGCGCGCAGGGCCGGCAACAGCGCCTGTGCCCGGCCCAGGGTTTCCGCAATCACCCGGGAGGACGGCCGGGGATCGAGAATGCGTGTCCGCTCCATCGGCGTCGGCCGGTCCAGAGCCCATCTCCGGCGCGTCTCGAACCCGGCGGCCCAGCCTTGCCAGCCGCCGGGGCGCAGCGACCGCCAGCGCCGGGCGAACATCGGCAGGAAATGCCGCATCCCGGCGAGCGCCCCGGGAGTCGGATCCAGGCTGGCATACCCGGAAATGGCCAGCGTACGGCCGCCGTCGCCGCGCCGCGTTACCGAGACGGCAGCGGTGTGCAAGGCATCGGGCAGTCCGTCAACTCCGGGTGCCAGAGCAAGGATCGAGCTGCGCACCGAAGCCTGAGGAAAGACGATCCCCAACTGGTGCAGGAAACTTGCCGACCAGGCACCACCTGCCACCACGACCGACGCCGTGCGGATCCTCCCAGCCTCGGTGATCACACCGCAGACGCGGCCGGCCGCCAGTTCGATCCCTCGCGCCGCACAGGCCTGAACCACATGTCCGCCGTGTTTCTCGATGCCGCGCGCGATCATCGGCGCAGCGCGCGCCGGATCCGCGATGCCATCGGTTGGCGACCAGACACCCCCGAGCCAGGGTCGCCCGGTCGCAGCGCCGCGGGCCGTCGCCTCCTCGGCGGTCAACATCCGCGTGTCCACGCCGACCCCGCGCGCGAACCGGCCCCACTTCGCCCAGCCCTCGAGCTCCACCGGATCGTTGGACAGATACAGAAGGCCGCAACGGGAAAAACCCAGACTGTTGCCGATGTCCGCGGCCATAGCCTCCCACAAGTCGAGACTGCGGGTGGACAGCGGCAGTTCGCGAGCATCGCGGTTCTGCTGGCGGCACCAGCCCCAGTTGCGGCTGGACTGCTCGGCTCCCACGGCCCCCTTTTCCAGGAGAACGACGGTCTGCCCGGCCCTCGCAAGCCAATACGCCGCCGACACCCCGACGATGCCGCCACCGATCACCACGCAATCTGCAACCGGCGGCAGAATGTTCGGCGTGTCGATGAGCAGCAGCGGCGCGGACATGTCGGGCTCCCTTGATCTCGCACACCCTAGCCGGGGCGACACAGTGCAATGTTCCGGAATATCGGGGCCGGACGGCATTTCCTGTTGAACGGACGTAGGAAATAGAATGCTCTAGATCAGGATAGCGCCTTACGCTCCGCAGGGAGTTGGGAGCGGCGCGCTTGCGGGGCATGGGTATGACGACACCGTATAAACTCGACAGGATCGACATCAGGATTCTGGCCGTGCTGCAACGCAACGGCAGAATCACCAATGTCGAACTGGCCGAGGAGGTGCACCTGTCACCGTCCCCTTGCCTGATGCGGGTGAAGAAGCTACAGCAGGCGGGCTATATCACCGGCTACACGGCGCAGATCGATCTCGCCCGCCTTGGCGAGACGCTGACAGTCTTCACCGAATTCACCCTCAAGAACCACCGCCAGATCGACTTCGCCCGCTTTCAGGAGGCGCTGGAGAAGATCGACAGTTGCGTCGAGTGCCATCTTGTCTCCGGCGGCTACGACTATCTGGTCAAGTTCGTCACCTCGGGCATCGCCGACTACCAGACGATCCTGGAAGGGCTGATCGACCGGGACATCGGGATCGACAAATATTTCAGCTTCGTCGTTCTGAAGACCCCTTTCGTAAAACAGCAGATCCCCCTCACCCGCCTGTTCGTCGACCGCGACTGATCCCCCGCTGCGGGAAGGAACGCCCACCCGGGTCGTTTCAATACCCTTTCTGCTGATCGACAAGGCCCGGAACAGCGATTCCAAGGCGCAGCGCCCGGATGACCGCCAAAGCATGTCGCGCGCCCTCGGCCGGGTCTGTCTGCGCCGCGACATGCGGAGTGACGATGACCCGCGGATCGCGCCACAGCCAATGATCGGCCGGCAGGGGCTCGGGATCGGTCACGTCCAGCACCGCGCCCGACAGCCGGCCGGTGTCCAGAGCCTCGCGCAAGGCGGGCATGTCCAGATGCCCTCCCCGCCCGGCATGGATCAGGCCCGCTCCTGCCGGAAGCGCCGCGAAAGTGCCGGCACCGAGAACACCCCGCGTTTCGCTCGTCAGCGGCAGGAGGCAGACCAGCAGGTCGCTGCGGGCCAGAAACGCCTCGACGTCTCCCTCGGCGAAAACCGGCACGCTCCCCGGTTCCGCATCACGTCCGCCCCCCGAGCGCGACAGGCCCGCGACGTCGAAGCCCAGAGCCTGAAGGCTGTGCGCAGCCAGCCTGCCGATACGTCCCATGCCCAGGATGCCGACCCACCGCGCCGTAGCGGGCTGCACCGGATGGGGGCGCCACAGCCCCTGCCGCGCCTGGTCGATATAGAGCGGCAGATCCCGGTGCAGCAAGAGCGTCGCCATCACCACCCAGTCGCGCACCATCGCCTCGATGCCCGGCGCCAGAGTGCGCGACAGCGCGACCCCCGGCGGCATCGGCGGCAGGTGATCGACCCCCGCGCCCACCGAGATGACGGCGCGCAGATTGGGATAGCGGCCGAGGTCCTTGGGCGGCACCCAGCAGGCGATCTCGGTCACGAGCGCCGGGTCAGTGACGGCTTCTTCCCCTTCGAACATCGTTTCGCCTGCCTCCGACAGGATCGCCCGCCAGACCGGCGCCCGATTGGGCGTGGAGAGAAACAGCAGCGCCATCAGCTCAGCACGCTCCGGATCTCGGGATCGTCCAGCGTCAGGTCCAGCACCTTGCGGGTCCGCTCGACGATGGCGTCGATCTCACTTTCGGTGCAACACAGCGGCGGCGCATAGCCGAACACGCCCTGCGCGAAGGAACGAACGATCAGTCCCTGCTCCCAGGCCCGATCGAAAAGCCGGGTGGCAGCCTGAAGCGCTGCGGGCAGCGGGGTCTTCGCCGCCTTGTCGGTCACGAGCTCCACCGCCGCCAGCATTCCCCTGCCCCGCACATCGCCGACCAGCGGATGGTCGGACAGTCCGCGCAGCCCCGCCTGCAGCCGCGCGCCCATCCGGCGGCCGTTCTCCAGCAGCCCGCCCTCGTAAAGGGCAAGCACCTCAAGCCCCACTGCAGCCGAAACCGGATGCGCCGAATAGGTGAAGCCATGGCCCACGGCCTTGGCCCCCGCGCCGTCGGCGATGGTCTGATAGACGTGATCCGACATCAGCACCGCCCCCATGGGAACATAGCCGGAGGTCAGGCCCTTCGCGACCGTCATCAGGTCGGGCACGATGCCTTCGTCCTCGCAGGCGAACAGCGGACCGGTGCGGCCGAAGCCGGTGATGACCTCGTCCGCGACAAACAGAATGCCAAGCTCGGCGCAGGTCTCGCGCAGCGCCCGAACCCAGCCGTCCGGCGGCACCAGCACCCCGCCCGAGCCCTGGATCGGCTCCACATAGAAAGCCGCGACCCGATCCGGGCCGATCGCCTCGACCTTGGCGCGCAGTTCGGCGACCGAAGCCTCAATCACCGCTTGCGGATCACGAGCGAGCGGATTGCGGTAGAGGTCATGCGAGCTGATCTTGTGCTGCCAACTGTAGGGAATGCCGAAACCGTCATGGAACAGCGGCAACGCCGTCAGCCCGGCTCCCGCGCTGCTGGAGCCGTGATAGCCCTGCGCGACCGAGATGAACTGGTCCCGCTCGGGTTGCCCCTTTGCATGCCAGTAATAGCGGATGAAACGGATCGTGCTGTCCACCGCGTCCGATCCGCCAAGGGTGAAATAGACGTGGTTCAGATCGCCGGGCGCCCGCTCGGCCAGAGCCGCGGCCAAGCGGATCGGCGCTTCCGCGCCAAGATCGAAATAGCCGGTCGCATAGGGCAGCTCGCGCATCTGACGCATCGCCGCGGCGACCACGCTTTCCTGCCCGTAGCCGGCGTTGACGCACCACAGGCCTGCGAAGCCGTCGATCAACTCGCGCCCTTCGGCGTCGGTGACCGTGGCCCCTTTGGCCGAAGCCAGGACCCGCACACCGCGCGCCGCATGGCCATGAAACGACGAGACAGGATGAACCAGATGCTGTCGATCCAGCTCGACAAGCGAATTGGCTAGAGAGGGCTTGGACGGCATGTGCGCTCCGTGGGCTCAGCCCAGTGCCTGAGAGACAAGGGCATAGGTTTGATAGTCCGACGAGGGGTGAGAACGCGGCGAATGCACCATCGCCGTGCCGTCGCCGACAGGGGCAAGGCCAAGTGCCTCGGCATGCGGGGCAAGACCGTGTGCCTCGGTCAGGTCGACCCGCAGAAGGCGTCCCGCCATCCGTTCCGCCGCCGCCGAGATCAGCGCGCGCGCCGCGCCGACATCCCGTGCCACAACCGGGCCGACGACATGACCGCGACCGAAGCTGCGCAGGAAGGCAAACCCGCCATCGGTGCGCAGGGTCTCCCCGAGAGCCGCGATACGCGCAAGCAGGGCCGTCCGCTCCATCCCGCTGGCTGCCGTATCGAGCGCGGCCAGGGTCTCGAGATTTTCGGGTCCGATCCGAACCGGGCGCTCAGGCGGCAGGGCCCGGGCCAGCCCCTGGTGCTGCAGGATCCGTCCCCGCTCCACGAAACCGAGCTTGCGATAGAGCGGCAGGCCCTCCTGTGTGCCGACAAGCCGCATCTCACGGTCGCCAGCCAAAGCCATGACACGCTGCATCAACTGGCGGCCGACCCCCCGGCCGCGCATGCTCTCGGCGACGATGATCATGTTCAGCGTCGCGACAGGCCCGAAGGCCGAACACAATGCCGTGCCGACGAGCCGCTCGCCGTCCATCGCCGCCACGCCTTTTGAGACGGACAGGGTCAGCTCCCAGTCCTCGGTCCGGTGCAGCCAGCCGGCGGCCTGCGAGAGCAGGAGAGCAGCAGGCAGGTGCTCCGGTGTCAGCGGCACGAAATCGAGAGCCGGCAGTGCAGGTCGGTCAAGTCGGATCATCGTTGGGTTACCTGTCTTTTCCATACAAGCCTTGGTTCCCAAACTAGACGGGCCTGCACAGCATGATTGTCCTGTTCCCGCGCACCGGCGGCAGTTTGCGCCAAGCGCCACCGCACGGAGCCGCATAAAATGCCGTCAGCCACACAAGCTCACCCCAAGCCGGCGGATCATCGCGCTGGCGCCGTGCAACTCGTCCCGCGTCAGATATTCCTCCGGCTTGTGCGCACGCGCGATAGTGCCCGGGCCACAGATCACCGCCGGTATGCCGGCTGCCTGAAACAATCCGGCCTCGGTGCCGTAGCTGACCGCCCCCAACGGAGCCTTTCCCGCAAGCCGCGCGATCAGTCCGGCCAGCGGGTGATCGGGCGGCAGGGCTAGGGCGGGATAGGCTGACAGCGTCTCCACCTCGACCCCCGCGGCCTCGGCTGCGGCGGTCACCGGTGCCAGCAGCCCGGCGGGATCCACTCCCGCGATCGCCCTGGCCTCCAGTTCGGCCACGGCCGTATCGGGAATGACGTTCACCGCCAGTCCGCCGGCGAGGGTACCGATCTGCAGGCTGGACCAGGGTGGCTCGAAGCGCGGATCCTGTGGTCCGCTCTGCAGTGCCGCCGCCTGCCGCACCGCCGCGTCCAGCACCGGAACCAACGCGTGGATCGCGTTGATCCCCTGATCCGGGCGGGAGGAATGCCCGGCCACGCCCTCCGCGCTCAACCGGATCGCGGCCTTGCCCTTGTGGGCCAGAACGGGTGTCAGGTCGGACGGCTCCCCGATGATTGCCCCTGCGGGCGGTGCGCAAAGTCCCGGCATCGCCGCCAGAAGATGCGGCACACCGCGACAGCCGATCTCCTCGTCATAGGACAGCGCCAGATGGATGGGAGCGGTCAACGACAGATCGACGAGATCGGGCACCATGGCAAGGGCGGCTGCGACAAAGCCCTTCATGTCGCAAGCCCCCCGCCCGATCAGCCGCTCTCCGTCTGCACGCAGGACGAAGGGGTCTGCCTGCCAACCCGGTTCGCTGGCCGGCACCACATCGAGATGCCCGGACAGGACATAGCCCGGTCGATCTGGTGGGCCGATGGTCGCGAACAGGTTCGCCCGGTCGCCTTCGGGGCCGGGAAGGTAGTGGCAGACCACGCCCTGCGCGCCCAGCCAATCCCGGATGAACCCGACGATTTGACCGTTCGGACGGCCCGCCACGCTCGGGAACGCGACCAGACGGGCCAGCATGTCTTCGGCTGACATTGCCTCCTTTGCCATCTGTGCCGTCACTCTTCGATGAAAACATAGATCTTGCGGACCGTCTCGACCGTGCGCCAGCGTCCGACGAAGCCCGGCTTCATCACGAAACTGTCGCCGGCCCCGAAAGTCCAGGCCTCTCCATCGTCCGAGACGATCTCCACCCGCCCCTCGAGGATGTGACAGAACTCGAGCGTGTCGCCCTTGATCGAGCGCGTCTCGCCGGGCGTTGCCTGCCATATGCCGGTACGGACCTGTCCCCATCGGGCCGGCCCGGACAGCGCGCTGTCGAATTCCCAGGTGCTGAAGGCCGGAGCGCCGGCGATCAGCCGATCCTCAGCCGGCACGCTCGTGCGCGGGGCAAAGCCGGGCATGGAGGCAATCGGAACGATGGTGGTCATGGTCTTTGGCTCCTGGCGCGATCTGACCGGGCAACTTTGCCCTGGCCCCGGCCGCCATCGTCGCCGAATGCGCCGGCGTCACGGCAGGCTGTGCCGCTCTTCACCGAACAAACGCAATTTCCTGCGCTTGCACCGGCAAACGCGGCAAGGTCTGTTGCCAGAAACCGAGGATGCTGGGTCATCACACCTCATCGGAGACCATCATGACCTTCCGTCCCAAGTTCGTCACCTTCGACTGCCATGGCACCATGGTCTTCTTCAACATGGCTGGCGCCGCCCGCGACCACTTCCAGCATCTGCTGTCGCCGGAGCAGATGGAGGCCTTCATCCGCGATTTCTCGGCCTATCGGCTGGACGAGGTGATGGGCCCCTGGAAGCCGTATGCCGACGTGGTTCACAACGCGGTGGAGCGGACCTGCAAGCGCCACGGGATCGCCTTCGACCCGGCGGTGGCTGTCGAGATCTACAACCGGGTCCCCACCTGGGGCCCGCATGCGGACGTGCCCGAGGGCCTCGCAAAGGTCGCCAAGGAGATCCCGCTGGTCGCGTTGACCAATTCGATGAATGCCCAGATCCCGCATAATATTGCCCGGCTGGGCGCGCCCATCACCCATGTCCTGACCGCAGAAAGCGCGGGAGCCTACAAGCCGCGGATGCAGGCTTTCGAATACATGTTCGACACCCTGGGCTGCGGACCGCAGGACATCGTGCATGTCTCGTCCAGCTTCCGCTACGATCTGATGACCGCCCATGACCTCGGCATCACCAACAAGGTCTGGGTCAATCGCGGCCACGAACCCGCCAATCCCTATTACGGCTATACCGAGGTCCCCACCGTGTCGGCGCTTCCGGCCGCCCTGGGACTGTGAAGCGAGGGTGGCGATGAGATACCTGTCCTACTGGCACGATACGGCCCCCGCCTTTGCCGGCGGGCAGACAGCTCCCGTCGACGGCCGCTTTGACGTGGCCGTGATCGGCGCCGGTTTCACCGGACTGAACGCGGCCCGCAAGCTGGCGCGCGCGGGGGCGAGGGTCGCTGTCCTGGACGCGGGGCCCGTCGGTGCCGGCGGGTCGGGACGCAACGGCGGGCATCTGAACAATGGCATCGCCCATGGCTATGCCGATGCCAAGGCGCATCTGGGCCCGGACCGTGCCCGCGCCCTGTACCGCGCCTATGACCGCTCGATCGACATGATCGAGGACCTCATCGCCGAGGAGGGCATCGCCTGCGATTTCCGCCGGGCGGGCAAGCTGAAACTGGCCTCGAAGCCCTCGCATGTGGCGGCCTTGCGCGCGAATTACGATCTCGTCTCGCGTGAAGTCGATCCCGAGACCCGCTGGTTGGACCGGGCGGATCTGGCCGGCGAAATCGGCTCTGATGCGTTCCACGGCGCCGCATTGTTCGAGAAATCGGCCATGATGCACATGGGGCGTTACCTGACAGGTCTTGCCGAGGCCTCGGTTAGACACGGCGCTACCATCTGGGAAACCGCGCCGGTGACCGGTCGCGACCGGACGCGCGATGGCTGGGAACTGGTCACGCCGCGCGGACGGCTTCAGGCCACCACCGTCATCGCGGCGACCGGCGCCTATTCCGCCGAGGTGCCACAGGCCCCGCTGGGATATTTCCGCCGGCGCATCATCTCGATGGGCTCGTTCCTCCTCGCCACCCGCCCTCTGACCAGCGAGGAGGTCGCGGCAACGATGCCGGGCAACCGCACTTGCGTCACCTCGATGAACATCGGCAACTATTTCCGCCTTTCGCCGGACAACCGCCTGATCTTCGGCGGCCGCGCCCGTTTCTCGGCGGTTTCGGACCAGCGCTCGGACGCCAAGTCCGGCAAGATGCTGCGCCAGGCAATGGCGCAGATCTTCCCGCAGCTTGCCGATGTCGAAATCGACTATTGCTGGGGGGGACTGGTCGGCATGACCAAGGACCGCTTCCCCCGGGCGGGCGAAGCAGACGGCATGCTCTACGCTATGGGCTATTCCGGTCACGGCGCCCAGCTTTCCACGCTTCTGGGGCAGGTGCTGGCCGATCTGGCCATGGGGCGCAAGGACACCAATCCGCTCGATGGGCTGAACTGGCCGCCCGTTCCGGCCCTCGACGGCAAGCCTTGGTTCCTGCCCCTGGCGGGGCTGTGGTTCAAGGTGAAGGACCGCCTGTCCTGACGCTCAGCCCAGCGAATGGGCGGCGAGGCCGAAGGTCACGGCGCCCTCGCTCGCCCGGCGTTGCGGGCCGATCCGCATCTCGGTGACCGTGTCGAACAGCGCCATCCCGGACGCCGTCAGAAAGCTGCTCAAGGCGGGCCCCGGTGCCGGGACGTCCATCCGCACGAATGTGCCCTCTGCCTTGGCGATCAGGGGAGCGATGATCTGCAGTGCCATCTGCTCGGTCTCGGCGACCACCGGGCCGATCACCTGCCCCTTGCCGAAGCGGCGCATCAGGGCAAAGCCGCAGGCCTTGCCCGCGCGGGTGGCGATCACGCCGCTGGAGAGGTCGAGCAAGGCGTCGAGCATCCCGCCGCGATCGGCCCCAAAGGCGTGGGCGTCGAGCGCCTTGATCGCCTCGCTGTCAGCCTGCGACACCGCCGCCAACGCGATGCCCGAGACCGGGTCCGGCGATGAAACCGGTCGGACGATCCCCTGGTGCTGCCGGATCGGCCCGACCGGAATGAACCCGGCGCTTTCGTAGAGCCGATAACCGGAGCGCGTTGCACTGAGCCGCAGGTCGCGCGTCCCGCAGTCGCGCATGATCCGCCGCAACAGCCAGCGTCCCGCCCCTTGCGCCTGCAGACGCGGCGGCGTCACCATCATGCCGAGCATGGCAAAATCGTCGCCCATCGGGAAATACATGGCGGAACCGAGCGGGCGGCCGATTTCATCCAGGGCGATGTAGCCGTGACCCAGAGAGATGAACAGATCGAGGTCGTCGTTGCGGTGCGGCCAGAACACGCTGACCGTCAGCTCATACAGGAGATCCCGCTGCTGCGGGGTCACGGGAACGATCTTGGCGGAATAGGCATCGACCCGCAGCGTCGCGTCCAGATCGTCTCTCGCGTCGCCGCCAGCCGAATGCGCACCGCGCGGAGGCTCTGCAACTCGATCTCCAATGTCCTGGTTCATCCGCAACTCCCCTCCGAAGCCGCCAGGTGAACCGTCAGCGACATGGCGGTCGGAACCGACCTCTCCCTCTATATAGGGCAAATCGGCCAACAGATTCTTCCGTTTCGGACAAGGCAACGGAAGAATCTGTCGCAGCGGGAGGTGTTGCTGCGGTCATAGGGAAGCCATCGGCAGGCGGCCCGGCCCCATCACCAGCTCATCCCCTTGCAGGTGCCATCCTGCGACCCCGCTAATCTTCCAGGGCCTGTTCGGCCGCTCCGTAGACTTCGGCGAGATCGCGCAAATCCCAGTTGCCGCCGGTGAGCACGACACAGACCTTCTCGTCGGACCTCACCGTAAGCGATCCCGCCAGCAGGGCGCCGATCCCGATCGCGGCCGCCGGTTCCGCGATCAGTTTCGCATCCCTCGCCAGAGCACGCATGCCCGCGACGATATGCTCATCCTCGACCAGAACGATCTCATCGACGTATTTCTCGATGATCGGAAACGGGTTCTGGCCTGGCACGCTGATCCTCAACCCATCGGCGATGGTGTCTTTCAGCGGCAGCGACGTGCGCTCCTTGTTGAGCCGGCTGCGATGATATTTCGGTGTCAGGGACGGTTCCGCGCCGATGACGCGGACGGAAGGGTTCGTTTCCTTGATTGCGGTAGCGATTCCCGAGATCAGGCCTCCGCCGCCCAGCGGCACAACAATCGTGTCCACATCTTCCAGATCTTCGAGGATTTCGCAGCCGATCGTCCCCTGACCGGCCATCACCAGCGGATCTTCAAAGCCGTGAACGACCGCATAGCCGTTCTGTTCGGCGATCTCGTAGACCTTCTTCCACCTGGCGGCATTGTCACCGTCGAAAAGAATGACCTCCGCGCCCAAAGCCCTGGTGTTGGCAATCTTGATCCTTGGCGTGGTCACCGGAAGCACCAGCACCACTTTCACGCCCAGCATCCGCGCTGCGTAGGACAGGCCTTGCGCGTGATTTCCCGAGGAGGACGATATCAGGCCGTTGGCAATCTCTTCCCGCGACAGCGACAAGGTCTTGTTCAGGGCGCCGCGGATCTTGAAGGCGCCGGTGATCTGGAGTGTTTCGGGCTTCAGGTACACCTGACACCCGGCCGCGCTCTCGATCCTGTCGGCCCGCAACAATGGCGTATGGCGGATATGGGGCTTCAGCCGTTCGCGCGCCTCGAGAATATCCTCAATGGTCGGATGGTTGCGCATTGTCTTTGTCCTTCCCGTCCTTGAGACGCGGCCCCGGTTCGAGGAAATCGAAGGGCATCCCGAGGTTTCCCGCCAGTGCGTTCCTGTAGATCGCTGCGGCGGTCGTGTTGTCCTGGATGGCCATTCCGGTGGAATCGAAGATGGTCACCTCCGCATCGCTTTCCCGGCCCGGCTTCCTCCCCAGCAAGATCTCCCCGATCTCGGCATGGATGTCGGATCGGGCAATGATGCCCCGGTTCAACGGGTGCCATGTCTCGCCCTTCTCGACGCATTGCGACAGGGAATCGACAACCACCTTGGCATCCCGGAAAATCTCCGGATCCAGTTCCTGCTTGCCGCGCTGATCGGTTCCGATCGCAATGATATGCGTGCCGGGCCTGACCCAGTCGGCTTCGACCACCGGCCCGCTCCCGCGGGTCGTGGTGATCAGGATGTCGGCCTTCTCGACGGCGTCGCGAGCGGATTGCTCCGGCATCACCGGGATGCCGAACTCCCGTTCGATATCCGCCTTGAAGGCGGCCAGCGCGTCCGGGCTGCGATTCGCGGCATGGACCGCCTCGATCTTCATGATTTCGCTGATCGCCCGGATCTGCATCCGCGCCTGGTTGCCCGTCCCGATCGAGGCGAGGCGGCGGGCATCCTTCCGCGCAAGCAGCTTGACCGAAACCGCCCCCGCCGCCCCGGTCCTGAGGCCGGTGATCAAACTGCCGTCCATGATGCAGATCAGCGCACAGCTTCTGGCATCGAACAGCAGGATCGTGCCCATGCCGTTGGGCACGCCGTAGAGGGCGGGATTTTCGGTGAACCCGCCCGACGAGGCCTTCATCGAGATCAGTTCGCCGGCCTTGTGATAGCCGATCTTGAAGTCGATCTCGCCGTGGGGCGGCAGGTGTATGCCCGTGTAGCCTGGTTGCTCCACCAGACCGCTGTTGAGGGCCCTGTAGGCCTCCTCAACTGCGTCAATGACATCCTTTGTGGAAATCAGCCTTCTGACTTCGTCTTTCTTCAGAAGAAGCGTTGTCATTGCAGACACCTTGTTCCGGAGCGCGAGAACGGCTGCGCCGGCACTCTGGAGCCGAAGGCGCTCGCATTCTTGAAAGGACGGGCCGTTATCGGCGCGCACGCCACATCGCAAGTCGATCCTGCAGGGCGTAACCGCGGATGATCGCGGGCATGAACCATGGATTGCCCCGGTAGAACGGCACGGCGGCAGGCGGCCGGAAGTCGAAAGCGGTGCGAGCCTCCGCCTCTCGCCCCAGCAGCCTGTGGGCCGCCCGCATCCCCAGCCAGGGTGCCCAGACGACGCCAGACCCACAAAACCCGGTGGCGTAGACGACGCCGTCGCGCTCGAACAGGCGGGGCAGCATGTCGCGGTTCATCGCCACATTGCCGAACCAGCTATGCGTCAGGCGGACTCCCTCCAGTTCGGGGAAGAGCTCCACCAACCCGGCACGCAGGCGCAGCGTCGGCGCAGCCGGGTCGCCGACGCGCGAACTGTCGCGCCCGCCCAGCAGGATACGCCTGCCATCGGGAGAAGGCCGGTAATAAAAGCCCAGTTGCCTGTTCTCTCCCATCATCATCCGGCGCGGCATCAAATGCGCCATCACGGCGGACGGCAGCTCCTCGGTGGCGATCATCCGGCTGCGCACCGGAACCAGGCGCCGTCGCAGGTAGGGTGCCGCTCCGTCCGTATAGCCGTTGGTGCAGACAAGAACCTGCCCCGCCTCGACGGTCCCGGCTGCGGTTGCGATGCGGAACACCCGGCCGTCCCGCTCCATCGCCGTCACCGGCGTGTGCGCATGAACGACCACGCCCGCAGCCAGCGCGATGCGCAGGAGTTCGGCATGAAACTTGGCCGGGTGAAGGCCGCCGATATCCATGCGGACCGTGCCCCCGCGATAGAACCCGGTACCGATGTAGTCCCGCTGGTCCGCATACGGCACGGCATAGGATTCGATACCTAGCCTTTTCGCCAGCGCCTCGGCACCGCGGGCCATCTCGTCGTACTGGTCAAACCCCAGCGCGCCCTTGAACAGGCCGGTCAGCGCGAAATCGCAGTCAAGCCCTTCGGTGCGGATGAAGTCGTAGAAAAACGCTCGGGCGGTCTTGCCCTCTGCCTCGATGGCGAGCGCGGTCTGCTCGCCAAAATGCCGGACAAGCGTCGCAAATCCCGGGCGGATCGAGCCGCTGGTGATCCCGCCATTGCGCGACGAGGCACCCTCGCCCGGGTTCAGCGCGTCGAAGACCGCAACCGAGCGTCCTGCCCGCGCCAGGGTGAGTGCGGCGGCCAGCCCGGCATAGCCCGCGCCGACGATCACCACGTCCTGACGTGTGTGCAGCGGCTGGCGGGGCAAGGGTTGGACCGGGGCGGCCTCCCACCAATAGGGGGTGGATTTTTCGGCCAGTTTGGAGTGATTGCGCATCGGCGCCTCTTCAGATGGTGTCATGGCGCACATCGAGGGCGTCCCGCAGCCCGTCGCCGATGAAGTTGAAACTGGTAACGGCAATGGTGATCGCGGCACCGGGTATGATGGCGAGCCAGGGCGCACTGCCGAGATATTGCTGCGCACCGTTCAGCATGTTGCCCCAGCTCGGCAGCGGCGGCTGGATCCCGAAGCCGAGGAAGCTGACATAGGCTTCGAGCAGGATCGCCCGGGCCACGGTGAGCGTGGCGGCGACGATGATCGGCCCCATGGCGTTTGGAAGGATCTCGCGGAACATGATATGGGCCCGGCCCAGACCCAGCATCCGCCCCGCGAGGACGAACTCGCGCTCCTTGAGCGACCGCACCTCGGCCTCGACGATGCGGGCAACCTCCATCCAGCTTGTCACGGCAATGATAACCGTGATCATGACCGGGCTGGGCTTCAAGGCGGCCGCGAGCGCCAGCAGCAGGAAGATCGACGGATAGGACAGGAAACCGTCCACCGTGCGCATCAGCACCGCGTTGATCCAACCGCCCTGGTACCCTGCAATCACGCCAACCACCGTGCCGACCACGATCGAGAGCAGCATGGCCGTGAACCCGACGAGCAGCGAGATCCGCCCCGCCATCAGCAGCCTGGCCGCGACGTCTCGGCCAAGAGGATCGGTGCCCAGATAATGGCCGCCGGACAGGGGCGGAGCGAAACGCGCCCGCAGGTCGATGGAGAGCGAGTCATAGGGCAGGAGAGAGGGGCCGACGATGCAGGCAAGCGTCAGCAAGGTGATCATCGACAGCCCCAGCAGCGCCAGCCGATGCCCCATGAACCGGCGCATGACGCGGCTTTGCCACCAGCGGCTTGGCGTGTGAACAGCGGAAAACGTAGTCATTTCGCGATCATCCCGTTCCTGTGGACCTGGATCAGGCCAGACGAATGCGCGGATCGACCAGCGCGACGACGATATCGGCGATGAGATTGCCGGCAATGGTGAGAATGGCCGAGAAGATCAGCAGACCCATCACGACCGGATAGTCGCTATAGCCAAGGCTATCGAGGAACAGCCGTCCCATTCCCGGCCAGGTGAAGACGGTTTCCGTCACCAGCGCCCCGGTCAGGAGCGAAGGAAGCTGCACTCCGGCCAGGGTGATCATGGGCAGCAGGGCGTTGCCGACGACATGTTTCAGGATGACCCGGCGCTCGCCGACGCCCTTGGCCCGGGCGGTCTTCACGAACTCCTGGCTGATGGCATCGAGCGTCGCTGCACGCATGAAACGGCTCCAGATCGCAATGTGGACGAGCGCGAGAACCGTCGAAGGCATGATGAGGTGGTGCAGGTAGTTCAGGACCGAGCCGTCGCCGATCGTATACATGTTGCCCGCAGGCAGCCATCCGAGCTTCAGTGAGAACACATAGATTCCGATCAGCCCGAACCAGAAGGTCGGGATCGAGAGGGCGATCATCGCACCGACGGTCGCCAGATAATCAAAAGTAGAGTAGCGATGCGTGGCGCCGCGTATGCCGATCCACGTGCCGACGGCGACGGCGATCACCGTCGAGGATCCCATCAGCAGCAAGGTCGCGAAGATATGCCGGCCGATCACGTCCAGCACCGGGCTGCCGTCGCGAAACGATGTCCCCCAGTCGCCTTGCACAAGCCGCCAGATCCAGTCGAGATACTGGACCCAGAGCGGGCGGTTCAGCCCAAGCTGCTCGGCCAGCCGGTTCATGTCCTCCTGGGTCATGCCGGGGTCGAGGGCATATTGCGCCATTGGCCCGCCGGGAATGAGGTTCAGCACGACAAAACCGATGATCGACACGATCACCAGCAGCATCACGCTCTGCATCAGGCGTTTGAGCAGAAAAGCGGGCATGGCCCCCTCCCTTCAAGACAGGCGCCTCACGGCATGTCCGCCGCCCGCAACGACCTGGTCGCGGGCGGCGGAAAGTGCATTCAGGCTCGGAACCAGCCTGCCGCATGCCAGGATTCCGTGCGCGTGTTGCCATTGGGCACGTAGCCTTCGATGCCCTCCTTGTGTCCGTAGACCAGGGTGTTGGCGAACAGCGGCAGGAAGGGCAGATCCCGGCGAATGAGTTCCTGCACCCGGAAATAGATCTTCCTGCGCGCTTCGGGATCGAAGGTGCGGCTGCCCTCCTCGAGCAGGGCGTCGACCTCGGCGTCGGAATACTGCGCGTTGTTCGATCCGCTGCCACCCTTGGCGACGATGGCCTTGGTATGGAACCGGTTGGTCACGTCGGGATCGGCACCGATCAGATAGGTGATGCCCACCATGGCGGTGTCGAATTGCGACTGAGACCAGAAGTCTCCCCACATCACCGCCGAAGGAAGGTTCTCGATCGTCATTTCCACGCCGATCTCGGCAAAGGTCTGCTGGATGAACTGCTGCGCCTGCTCCCGCAGATGGGCCCCCGAGGTGGTGGAGTTCTTGAACGACAGCCGCACGCCGTCCTTGACGCGGATGCCGTCCGCCCCCGGAACCCAGCCGGCCTCGTCCAGAAGCTGACGCGCGCGGTCGAGATTGAACTCGTGCTTGGGAAGGTCCGGATTGTGATAGTAGGACTGCAGCGGCATGAAGGTCTCGGTCATGCCCGGAACACCGTAGTTCAGCCCATCGATGATCGCGTGGCGGTCGATCGCAAGATAGAGCGCCTCGCGAACGGCCCGGTCCTTGAACTGCGGCCGCTCAAGATTGAGGTAGATCGATTCCACCGACCCTTTGGGGACCAGCGTCACGACGCGGCCGGGAAGGTTGCGGGCCTCCTCGTAATTGTCCGGGGTGATGTAGGCCTGGCCGACCAGATCGATGTCGCCGCTGCGGAACTGGGTGTACAGCACGGTCATGTCCGGGATGTACTTGAAGATCAACTGCTCAATATAGGGCCCCTC
The DNA here is from genome assembly GCF_900185745.1 of Stappia sp. TSB10GB4. NCBI lineage: Bacteria > Pseudomonadati > Pseudomonadota > Alphaproteobacteria > Hyphomicrobiales > Stappiaceae > Stappia > Stappia sp. TSB10GB4. The sequence continues at coordinate 156,979 of NZ_FYAV01000031.1, forward strand.
GCCGAAATAGTCGGGATTCGCGACAAGCTCCAGATGGTCGCCGGCAATGCGCTTGCCCCATTTGAATGCGCCGGTGCCGACGGGCGCCTGGTTGAAGGCGGCCGTATTGGGATCCGCCTCCTTCTCCAGAATGTGCCTGGGCACGATGAAGGTCTCGGTCAGGAACGACAGATAGGGAGCGAATGCCCGTTCCATCCGCCACGTGATCTCGGTCGGCGACACCACGGTGATATCATGGAGCAGCGCATGGCCGGTGGTGCGCCAGGCGCGGAAATCGGGCTTGGTGATGAGCTCGAGGGTGAATTTCACGTCTTCGGCGGTGAAGGCTTCGCCGTCATGCCAGCGGACGTCGTCGCGCAGGCGGATACGCCAGTTCAGTCCGTCTTCCGAGATCCCGCCATTGGCCTGGGTCGGCACCTCCGCCGCCAGATTGGGCACGATGACACCCTGCGGATCAATGCGGAACAAGGCGTCGAACATCGAGAAGTGCACGCCGTCGTCCACCTCGATATGCGCCATCAGTGGATTGAACACCGTCGGCTCCTGCGAGATGCCGACGATGATCCGGCCGGTCGGGGCAGCCGGCGGGGTCTGGGCAAAGGCGGGCCTGCCCAGGAGATGGGGCGCAAAAAGCCCCGCCGCGCCACCTGCCGCAAACAGGCGAAGGGCGGCGCGCCGTGAATAGCCGGACTTGAGGAATTCGTTCTTGGTCATGTGGCACCCTCTCTTTTTGACGGTTGGTCCTTGCGATTAACTCTCGGCCGCTTCCGGTTTCTGCCCTTGCGGGCGCTCGCCCGGAATGGCGGCAACCAGTTCGCGCGTGTAGTCGGACTGCGGGTTGAGGAAGATCTGGGAGGGGGGGCCCTGCTCCACGATCTCCCCCTTCTGCATCACCGCGATCTCGTCGCAGATCTGGCTGGCGACGCGCAGGTCGTGGGTGATGAAGATCATCGAGACCCCTGTATGTCCGGGTTGTGTCATGATGCTTGCGGGACGGAGGCCGTTGGACCCCTGGTCGTTGTGAGACCGTAGACCGGCATTTGGCCCCGTCCCGCTTCGCATGATCAACCTGAACAGTTGCACG
>NZ_FYAV01000023.1:0-781 GCF_900185745.1 Stappia sp. TSB10GB4
CGTGCGCGCCAGCCTGATCCGGGCGCGCACCCAGGTTGCCAACGCGATCCGCGGCTATGCGGCCGAGTTCGGGCTGATCGCGCCCAAGGGGCTGTGCCGCATCGAGACGCTGCTGGAGCAGGTGGCGGGCGACCCCGCCCTGCCGCCGCTCGCCCGCAAGCTGTTCGCGCTGCAGGGCGAGCAATATGCCGCGCTGGCGCCGGCGATCGCAAAGGTCGATGCGGAGCTCGAAGCCTTCGTGCGCGACGACGACCTCGCCCGGCGGCTTAAGGCGATCCCTTCGGTGGGACCGGTGGGGGCGGCCTTGTTGACGATCAAGACGCCGGATCCGCATGCGTTCAAGTCGGGTCGCGGGCTTGCGGCATGGATGGGAGCGACGCCCAGGGACCACTCGAGCGGGGGCAAGCAGCGGCTGGGCGGGATCACCCGCGCCGGCGACGAGGCCCTGCGCGCGGTGCTGGTGGCGGGGGCGATGGCGGTGATCCGGCAGGCGCTGCGCAGCGGCAAGGCCAGCCCGTGGCTGGCACGCATGTTGGCGCGCAAGCCGGTCAAGCTCGTCGCGGTGGCGCTCGCCAACAAGACCGCCCGCATCGCCTGGAAGATGATGGTGAGCGGGGAGCGCTACGATCCCACGCGCGCCGCCACAGCCGCCACCGCCGCCGCCACCACAGCCACAGCACCGGCGTGACCGAAACCGCCGCACCGGAATGACAAACACGCCCGGCCACGCCGGCCGGGCTTGAGGGAGCGGCAAGCCGAGAGGGAGATGGAGCGTTCGATC
>NZ_FYAV01000056.1:0-639 GCF_900185745.1 Stappia sp. TSB10GB4
TCACCCAAACCGCGAAAGCCCGCAAGATCGCCCTCATCGCCACCGCACGAAAACTCCTCATCCGCCTCAACGCCATGCTGCGCGACAACGTCCCCTATCGCATCGCATGAACACAGTTGCCGGTCTCCGGCTGCGCCGGAACCGGGACGACATCCTGCGGGTGGGGTTCGCGTCGGCGTGTCGTTTCCGCCGTTCCTGTCGCTCAGGCCTCTCCTTGGCGTCCTCCCGGACGAGGCCGAAGGCCGAAGATCCGGGACCGGGGAGGCACGGCGGTTGCGGGGGCGTTCGGGAGTGCCGTCGACAGGCTCCCGGCTCTCCGGTCCCGCATCTTCGCTGCGCTTCGTGCGGGATGACGCGGGGAGGGTGGTGAGCGGGCGCGAACGCCGTCCGGGAGGACGTGGAGACGTTCGGGTGTCCTCGCCGCCGCTCTGGGAACCAATAGGCCCCGGATCTCGCGATGCTCGTCCGGGGTGACGGCCGAGAGGATGCGAGGCCGTGCCTCCTCTTCGGAGGTCATCAACTCATATCGTTGAGGTGGTCTCTCGTTCTGGCGTTGAGGATGACGACGATCTTTCGCATGAGGGCTGTGAGGGCGACGATTGGCTTCTTTCCGTTTGCGATCAGCCTGTGGAAGACGTG
>NZ_FYAV01000001.1:0-602 GCF_900185745.1 Stappia sp. TSB10GB4
CGCGACGACGACCTCGCCCGGCGGCTTAAGGCGATCCCTTCGGTGGGACCGGTGGGGGCGGCCTTGTTGACGATCAAGACGCCGGATCCGCATGCGTTCAAGTCGGGTCGCGGGCTTGCGGCATGGATGGGAGCGACGCCCAGGGACCACTCGAGCGGGGGCAAGCAGCGGCTGGGCGGGATCACCCGCGCCGGCGACGAGGCCCTGCGGGCGGTGCTGGTGGCGGGGGCGATGGCGGTGATCCGGCAGGCGCTGCGCAGCGGCAAGGCCAGCCCGTGGCTGGCGCGCATGCTGGCGCGCAAGCCGGTCAAGCTCGTCGCGGTGGCGCTCGCCAACAAGACCGCCCGCATCGCCTGGAAGATGATGGTGAGCGGGGAGCGCTACGATCCCACGCGCGCCACCACCGCCACAGCCACAACCACAGCACCGGCATGACCGACACCGCCGCACCGGAATGACAAACACGCCCGGCCGCCCGGCCGGGCTTGAGGGAGCGGCAAGCCGAAAGGGAGATGGAGCGTTCGATCGATCACGTGAGGCGGACACGCCGTGAGAGCCGACCGGCCGTCGAGGCCGTGATCCCGTTAGGCACCGCCCCACGC